>JBKKBS010000393.1:0-3331 GCA_046713815.1 Tepidiformaceae bacterium | reverse complement strand
TAGGAAAGAAGGGCATTGCTGCGATCAGTCAGCAGATCCGGCGCCACTGTCACGTTTGCCCCCTCGCTCGGGCGCACGACGATCTCTTTCCAACCCGCCCGGTCCGCGTAATTGCGGTCCGTGAAGCTGACGGCCACGTTCTTCTTGGCCGCAGCCACGGGCGCGTCGTAGACGAACACCAAGCGCAGCACCTGTAGCCCGCCCTGCCCGTCGAGGAGCTGGCCCGAAGTCCCGACCGTCGACAGAGTCGGCTCGATCCCGGCGACGGTGAGCTCGAACGAGCGGGCGTGGCTGGCGGCGGCCTGCTTCGCGTAGGCCGCGAGCTCGTCCTGGCTCACGCCAGCCTTCCCGTCGGCATCGATCTGTGGCATGGCCTGGAATGTGGGGATCTCCGCCTGGTCGAGGACGTAATGCAGGCGCACACGATCCTCGTAGACCTCGATGCGGGCGTAGCGATTGATCGTGAAGTTCCCGAGCGGATGGGCGAGCGCGCTCCTGGTGGGCAGCAGGGGCGAGAGCGCCACCATGGCCACCACCACAATCATCAGCCAACGGAGAGGCGCGTGCCGGAACATTGTGATCATTGTGCACCCAACCTCGCCAGGAGATCCTCCACCTGCTGCTCGTGCCGTGCTGAGAATCCAGGGTTGAGGACGGCCAGTCGCTTCGCGTGCGTCCGCGCGCCAGAGATGTCGCCCAGCGCCTCCGCAATGACGGCGGCATGGAAGAGGTATTGCGGATCGTTGGAGCCAAGGCGGAGCGCCTCGTCGGACCTGGCCCGTGCCTCGTCCAGGCGCCCGTTGCGATACAGCGCCCATGCATAAACGTCCGCCGCCGCGAGTGAAGGCCGCGCGTTATACGCCGCCTGAGCATCGCTCAACACCTCAACGGCGTCGCCGGAATGATCGGCTTCGAACAGGATGAGGGTGAGGTCGTTACGCACCCCGCTCGATGCGTAGAGCTGGCCGATGGCGCGGACGAGGGCGAACTGCCGCTCCGCGTCCGCAGGCCGCCCATCCCGCTCGATCAGGTCGCCAAGGGTGGCGACGTATTCCGGCAGCGGGAGCCGGGCGACAGCGCGGGTGTATCGCTCGATCGCTTCGTCGAGGTCTCCGCGCGCCGCGGCCACGCGGCCCAGCCCCGCATCCGCGGCGCCGTAGTTGGGGAATACCTCAAGGGCCGTCTCGTATTGCTCGTTCGCGCGGGACAGGTCGCCGGTGGCGAAGTGGAGATTGGCGAGCTGCACGCGCGCCCAGGCGGAGGCCTCGGGCGAATCCTGTTGGTCTGAGTCGATCGCCGCCTGCCAGAACTGTTCGGCGACTCCCGTGCTGCCGCGCACCTCCGCAAGCGTCGCGTTGCGCGAGAATGCCGCGGATCCCGGGAGCTTCTCGAGCAGGAGGCGATAGTCGGCGCCCGCCTCGTCGTAACGGCCGAGCGCGAGAAGCGCATCCCCGCGGACAGCGTACGCATCGGGACTGTTCGGGAACCGCGCGATGGCGTCTTGCGAGAGGTTCAGCGCGCCCTCGAAGTCGTGTTGCGCTAGCCGCACGAAGGCGAGGTTCACGAGGCCCGGGTAGGCGCCCGGTGCGGCCCCCAGCGACTTCGACGCGCTTGTCTCCGCACGGGCGATGTCACTCACGTCGCCGCTCTCGCGTTGTCGCTGGAGATAGAGGTTGGTGAGGCGGTTGTAGCTGAGGCTGTCGCGCGTCTCGACCGCGCGCTCCTCGAAGAAGGCGATGTTGGCGGCGAGCCGCTGGCCCTGGTCGCTTGAAACCGTAGCGGGGAACGGCGTGGAGGCGCCATCCCCCGCCAGGTTTCGGACGATGAGGAACGCAGCCAGGACCACTCCCAGGATCGGCAGGTATTGCCCCGTGACCCTCCACCCGAAGGGAAGGTGGGGAGTAGGGGTGGTGGCGGCGGCTGGCATGCGTTCCATCGAGAGATCCCCTTACGCCCGGACGTCCACGCGGCGGCGCTGGACGAAGCCAGCGGCACCAAGAAGGAACGCGCCCGCGATCAGGCCGGCGGGTAGCGTCCATTCGATGGAACCGCTGCCCTCGTCGATCGTGCCGGAGCCGGTGTTGGGGGCAACAGGGGCGGGAGTGGTCGCGGTGGCGCCATGCGGGGCCGCGAGGTAGGGAAAGGCGCTCGCGAACGCCTTATCGTTAGCGGGCACCATGTCGCTGGCGGCATTGTTGCCCGTGATTGCCTGGAGGGAGATGTCGATCACGTCGTCATTCAGGTCGCGGCCGTTCAAGTAGCCGATTGGCATGGTGAAGTCCGCCGTGAGGATGTCCGGAAGCAGGAGGCCGGCAAGGGCCGCCGTTGCCGGGCTGGCGAGCGAATTCAGGGCTGCGGTGACTTCGTCGGTGTAGACGGCCTTATCCCGGTCCGGCCCGCTCGCATTGAAGGCGTCCTTCTGATCGGAGGGGATAAAGACGGTGTTGATGGCGGGGCGGCCCATGCGCTCGAGCTGGGTCCACTGGCCAACGTTGTTCATCTTCGAAGTGGTGCCCCAGACACCCAACTGTTGGGCGGGGAGGGTCGGCACTTCGAGCACGAGCGCGGTGACATTCGTGCCCTTGAACGTGTCGACGCCGGTGAACTTCAGGCCAGCCTGGAAGCCTGCAAGGTCGAAGAAGAACGGGTCATCGCGCGGACCGACGTAGGCCTTGCGATTTGCGCCTTCGATGGTGGTGACGCCCGCGCCGGCGCTGGTCTTCCCCTGGAGGATAACGTCGCCACCGGGGGTGTTGGCGGCCGCGGCCGCGCCCGTGGCACGCGTGATGGTCACGTCCTGCACCGCCGCGGTGCCCGTGAACTGGAACTTGTAGGAGATGTCGGCGACGGCATCGGCGTTCGTGTCCACCTTGATCTCGTAGAGCGTGGCCGGGTCGAGGCGCAGGCCGGCGGTGTCAGCCGGGCTGGTGAGGGGGTTGACGGTCATCACGAGGACGGCGCCAGCGGCCTGCTCGCCGCGGAAGAAGTAGACATCGTTGATGTCGCTGCGGGGCTGGGCGGTGGTGGCGGCGCCATCGCGGTGGTCAGCGCCGAGCGCGGGCAACGCGCCTAACGCGATGGCAGCAAGGGCTGCGCCCCCGAGGGCGAGGGTCTGTTTTCGTAATCGCATGTGATCTCCTTGGTTTCCCTGGGTCGGTGGTCGCGGCCCGGTGCGCACCCGGACGCCGCGCCACCTTTCTTTACGTGGGGAAGAACGACTCTGATCACATGCGAGGGGATGCCGGAAGTGACTTGCTCGCTTCTTGAGTAGCCGCAAGTGCCATTCTTTGAGAACGACATTGCGAAGCCGTAAACGGGCCCGGCGGGCGCC
>JBKKBS010000392.1:0-2696 GCA_046713815.1 Tepidiformaceae bacterium | reverse complement strand
GCGGCGGGGGGTGCGGCGATCGCGCTGCACGCAGCGACCAACACCATCCCCAATATGCCTCGCACCCTCATGCAAACGCCTCCGTTCGCGCAGCCTTGCACCCTCATGCAAACGCCTCCGTTCGCGCAGAGTAGTCGAGTGTGCGCAGGAGGGGCCCACCCTCCGGCGAAGACATTTGAATGACCAGGCTCGTCAGGGACTTCCGCGCGTTTCTGTTGCGCGGCAACGTCGTCGACCTCGCCGTGGCGGTCGTTATCGGTGTAGCGTTCGGAAACGTCGTCGTGTCCTTCGTGGACAACCTCGTGATGCCGGTCATCGCGGGCATTGGAGGCGAGCCCGACTTTTCCGCGCTCGACTTCGAAATCAACAACGCACTCTTCCGGTACGGAGCCTTCATCACGGCCCTGGTCACGTTCATCCTCGTCGCCGCGGTGGTCTTCTTCTTCGTGGTGAAGCCGATTAACTACCTGATTGAGCGGTCTCGGCGCGAGCCGACGCCGGACCCGACCACCCGCAAGTGCCCGGAATGCCTTGGGGAGATCCCGCTGGCTGCCCGCCGTTGCATGCACTGCACCTCCGATGTCGCCGCGGCCGTGTGACGGTTAGCGCATGACGTCTGCGCCTACGGAGTCGCCAGCTACGCACCCACGCCGGAGTGCCCCCTTGCTCCGTCTCGTGTTCGGTTCGCGGGCTGAAGCTCGCGCCCATCCAGATGCTAAAAGCTGTTCGATGATCCGGAGCGACTCAAGCCAAACCGCACCACCGACGACATCACGCAGGAGGCAGCAAGGCTGTTTGACGGCATCGCCCAAGAGCTACGGAGGTGGAAGACCAACGAAGTCCAACTGGTCAGCGATGGAGCAGCGGGCCGCTTCCTAGGGGCCCGTGCGTGGGACCGGCTTCTCCAGGCCCGCGATGGAGCCGCCTCCGGCAGTCGGAACCTGTTATGCGTCAGTAATGCCGAAGGGCCGACCCTTCAGGGTGGCGCGATCGCGCCCGAGGGTAAGCCATTGGCCACGTCGCCAACCTGCATCATCGCTTATATCAGCGAAGACGACCGTTATCAGGCGGTGCTCCACGCCGCAGAGGAAACGGCCAAGGCGGCCAACGCCCGTCTCATCCTGTTTGATTCCGATGCCGCGTCGCATTTCTCTGAGCCGTTGCCATCGAACTGGTCGGGCCAGGGCTCGCGCGAGCTCTTCGATTCGGACACGCTCGGTGCGGACGAACTGGATCGCGCCGGCCGCCACGCGATGGCCGAGAAGGTCCGTCACGCGCGGAGCCTCGGCATCCAGGCGTTTGGCTGGCTCCCGAACAGCAAGGACGCGAACGCGATCGCAGAGTACGCCGACCGCGAGCAGGCCGATCTCATCATGCTGCCCAGTGACCTCGATGACCGCGGGCTGATTGGTAAGCTTCAGGGACAGTCCTCCACCGAGCAGACAGCCGAGAAATCCGGCCGGCCGGTAGCCGTCGTGGATAGCGATGGAAACATCGAATACCGCTAGCGCGTTCCCATGGGGACAAAACAAATGAGGCCCGGCTAACAGCCGGGCCTCATCCCGTGCGTTTCCCTGGCCTAGCTGGCCTTTGCTGTGGCCTTCATCTGCTCTTGTAGTTCCGTCTTTCGCGCTTGCATTCGCTCGCCAAGCTGCATGAGCACGTCCTTGCCCACGCTCTTCGCCTTCGGAAGCATTTCCTTCTCCTGTGGTGCTTCACGTTCTCGGCGACTCGCTCCGCAGTCAGTACTCGAGTTTTGAGTTCAGCGTCTCAGCCGGAGGGAAAAAGCGTTCCGGCGACCCGTCGGAGAGGCCGTAGGTTCGCGCTTCGCGTGAATATTAGAGTGGCTCCCTGTTGTGGACTCGAACCGGAGATTCGGCCGTTCCCGCTCAGCAGGTCATCGTCTCCCAAGGATACCGGAGCCCTGTTCTCGTCTCGCGGTTGCCTGAGGGTATGCTTCATGGCCCGGTACTGCGGCGCGAGTGAAACAGGGAGTCGAACAGTTTCAGACTCCAGGGCCATCACCTGGTCGACTCTCTTCTCAGACACACTGACTGGTAATCAGGGTGTCCGGCGGATCTCGCTGCGGCACTCTTTAGTAGCCTCCGATAGTAGCCCCCGATTGCAGGCAGGTATCGGGTTGACGATAGGAACTCGGGATGTATGCGTCCGCCTGAAGCCTCGGTTGGTCGAGCGTCGGACCTCTGATCCGAGTCCTGATCTTTGAGAACACGTCCTTCTGGTGCTTGGAATCGCCCCTGGCCCACAACGGGGCATGTCGACGGAGGTGGTTGGGCAAACCTCGAGCATGGAGGAAGGCATGGATCTCGTCACGGCGTGAGACCTAAGCACGGCTCCGCGAGAATGCATAGCCGTGCGCTACCCACCGCGTGACCACTACCCTTCTTCGGATGTGCTCGCGATGTAGCTCCGGGCTCAAAGAGTCTGATAAGGCGACTTCTGAGAACCTTGCTCGCAGACTTGACCGCCGGATCCGCCACTATGGCCGGATCGTGCGCAAACGATCGTTTGATTTGGCGTAGCGAATCCCATCGCGACTCACGGGCCGGTGCAAGCCCCGACCGCCCAGAACCATCGGCCAGGTGCGGCGGTGTAAAAGCCGGCGTCCGCAGCGCGCCACCTTGGCGATGCAGGCAAACAAGCCCAGAACCACGATCGGGTCAGAAGGTCAGCGA
>JBKKBS010000391.1:0-5597 GCA_046713815.1 Tepidiformaceae bacterium | reverse complement strand
TCGCCTCCGCAGAGCGCACGATCTGGAAGACAGAAACTATCAGCGGAAGGTGCAACGGCAGGACCGTGTCGAGGCGTCCGTGAGGGCGCTGATAATCCGCCGACCGCGAACAAAGGGCAAACCGTCTCAGGGTCAATGGTAGCTCCAGCAAGAAGTGGAACTTATCACATACAAGCGGCCACGGACGGGCCGCGGGACGGTTAACCTGCGGCGAGGTGTTTGCGGGCGAGGACGGCGAGCTCGTCGCAGCGGTTGTGGTGGACGTTGTCAGAATGGCCGCGGACCCAGACCCAGGTGACGCTGTGCTGCTGCGCGACGGCGAACAATTCGCGCCAGAGGTCTTCGTTCAGGACGGACTGCTTCGCGCTCGTGCGCCAGCCGTTCTTCTGCCACTTCGCCAGCCAGCCTTTTTCAAAGGCGTTGCGGACATACGTGGAGTCGGTGTGGACGACGACTTCGCAAGGCTTCTTGAGCGCACGCAGGGCCATGAGCGCGGCCGTCAGCTCCATGCGGTTATTGGTCGTGGCTGGCTCGGCCCCCGAGATCTCGCGGGTATGGCCGGGGTTATCTACCGACATGAGGAGCGCGGCCCAACCGCCCCAGCCGGGATTGGGGGAACAGGCGCCGTCGCAGTAGATGTGGACAAGGGGAGGGCCGGGCATCGAATTGGAGTGTAGAACTTTGGAGCCGTCGGCGCTAGCCGAGTGTTGCCTACCCGCCCCCACCGCCGAGCCCACGACACCATCCCCAGCACATCACAAGAAGCACCAGGTGGCGGCGCGCGCTCCTCCACGGTCGCGCTGCTGTAGGATGCGGGCATGGCGGAACCCCCCGCCGATGTGCAACCGAACCCCCGGCCATCGCGCATGGGAGGGCTCGCCATCGCCGCCGGGATCGTCGCCTTCGGGTTCGTGGGGTCGCGGCTGCTGGGCGTGCTCCGGGCGACGGCAATCGCGGACCAGTTCGGGACGAACACTGACTACGAAGCCTACCTCGCCGCCTTCCGCATCCCGGACCTGATCTTCCAGGTGCTGGCCGGCGCGACGCTGGGGAGCGCGTTCATCCCCGTGTTCGCGCGGCTCTACCGGCGAGAGAGCGAAGAGCGCGCGTGGGAGCTGGCGAGCAAGGTGATCGTGATGGTCACGGCTGCGACGGCTGTGCTGTGCATCGTGGCGTTCGTGCTCGCGCCGTGGCTGGTGCCGCTGACCGCGCCAGGGCTGGAGAAGGAAGGCAAGGCAATCTTCCTCACGCGCTTGATGCTGCTCTCGCCCCTGTTGTTCGCGGTCAGCGGGATGCTCACGGGGATCCTCAACGCGCGCCAGCAGTTCTTGTTGCCAGCGCTGGCGCCGATGCTCTACAACCTCGCGATCATCTTCGGGGCGCTCGTGCTGGCCGAGCGGTGGGGGATAAACGGCCTCGCGATTGGCGTGATTGTGGGCGCGGGGTTGCATCTCGCGATCCAGTTGCCGGGGCTCTACCGCGAACGGATGCGGTTCAAACCGCGGTGGGATTGGGGAGACAACGCGGTGCGGGAGGTGGCCCGCCTGATGGGGCCGCGCGTCATCGGGCTGGCGGCGGCCCAACTGAACTTCGTCGTGACGCTCTACTTCGCCTCGAAGCTGGGGGCGCCGTGGTTCGGCGGGCTCAGTTATGCGTGGACGCTGGCGACGCTGCCGCTGGCACTCTTCGGCATGGCGCTGAGCACGGCGGCGTTTCCGCAGCTCGCGGATCATGCGGCGGACGGCGACCTGGACACCGTGCGTGACACGATTTTGCGCGTGCTGCGGATCATCATGTTCCTTACGATCCCTGCGGCGCTGGGCCTGGCAATCCTGGCGGAGCCGGTAACCGCGCTGCTCCTCCAGCGGGGCGAGTTCACGGCATTCGACACCGAGATCACGTCCGGGGCGCTGATGTTCTATTGCCTCGGTATCATCGCCCAGGCGGGCATCGAAATTCACAGCCGCGGCTTTTACGCACTCGGGGACACGCGCACGCCGGTGGTGTTCGCGGTCGTGGCGCTGGCCGTGAACCTGGTCTTGAGCCTGTTGCTTTGGGACGTGTGGGAGGCGGAGGGGCTTGCGCTCGCGGTGTCGGCGGCGGCGTGGGTGGAGTGGGTCGCGCTGTACGTAGTCTACGGTCGGCGGCTGCATGTGGCGCCAGCGGTGGAGCTGGAGGCGATCGGACGCTTCGCGCTCTGCGCGGGAGTGATGGTTCTGTTCCTCGCACTCGGTTTCGCGGCGGTCGAGCCCACGCGCACGGTCGAGCAGGCGGCGGTGGCGGTATTCGGCGCGGCCGCGGGAGTCGCGGTCTACGCGGGGATGGCGCGCTGGATGAAGATCCCCGAACTCGAGGAGGCAATGGCGATGATTCGTCGGGCGCGGAGGCAAGCGCCACTGCCGGATGCGGCCGCGGAAGGCGGGACGCTGCCGTCGGGACCTCTTACATAGGGAGACCCTCACCCCCAGCCCCTCTCCAATGCGATGGAGAGGGGTGACGATGCCTTGGCGTGGGGCCATCCTCGAGAAGGGGGGACGATTCTCGGAGGGATCCGTCTCAAGCAGCTCTTGATCAATGCATGGCGCGACGGGTTTTGTTGGCGTAGAAATACCTCGGCGCAGATCGGATCGCTGCCGCCGAGGTTCCCGCGTACGGCTTCGAGCGCGCCCTCACCCAACCCACTCCCGCAGGGAGAGGGCTCAGCAGCTGCCGCAGGCCGAAGTCAGTGCATGTCGCGGCGGGTGTGGTCGGCGGCGGCTTCGGTGGGACGGTCGAGGTCGGTCGCGGGGAGGTCGACGTGGCTCGGGTCGTTGCTAGACTTCACGGGCGAACGATTGGGGTTCTCGCTGCCGAGGTGCTGGTCGCGCGCTTCGTCGAGGGGTTGATCCTTTGGCTCGTCCTCGCGTTCGGTATGCATGGCCTCTTCTGGTTGCGTCATCGGGGCATCTTCTCCTCGTTTGATTGTCCGGGCTGGCGGGTTCGTCCCGGATTAACATGACCGCTCGCGACATCACGATTTCGTGGTGATACGGGAAAAGGCATAGAATCCGCGCCTATGGCCGGGGAACTGTTCGAACTGCATTGGACGAAGATCGCGACCTTCGAGCGTTGCCGGAAGCAGTACTGGTACCGGTTCGTGCGGGTAGAGCCGCGCGCGGAAGACGTGCAGACGGCTCCGCTGGTCGTGGGCAAGGCCGTGCATCGGGCGATGAAGACGCTGTGTGACACCGGGGAGCCCGAAGACGGCGCCCACCACCTCGACACGTTCCTGCGCATGCCGAGCCACGAGTGCGCGGCCCCCGGCACGGAGTGGTACGAGCGTGCGACGGCGCTCTACGCGGCGGGCTGCGACGCGCACCTTTCGATTGCGAGCGAAGAGAGCTTCCCGGAGCTCAACACCTGGGTGCCGGCCAAGGCCCAGGGCGTGATCATCCGCACGACCATCGACCGCGCGGACCGTATGCCGGACGGATCGTGGCTCGTGATCGACTGGAAGACCGGAAGCTACGACCCGCCCGAGAACGCCGATCGGCAGTTGGATCTCGGGCACCTGGCGCTGCGCACGATCCGGCCGCAACTGCGCGAGGATGTTGAAGTGCGGGCGATCGCCTGGAATCTGCGCACGGGGAAACAGCGCGTGCGGGTGTTGAGCCGCGAAGATGCGCGGCGCACGCGCGATTGGGCGGCGCGGATGGCGCAGCGGCTTCAGTCGACCACGGATTTCACGGCGACGCCGAGCCGCGCGTGCTCGTTCTGCTCGTGGCGCAATGAGTGCGAGGACGCGGAACCGGATCTTTCCTGGCTGGATTCCCCCGACGCCGTGGAAGACGGGGCCGATCTTTTCGATCCCCTCGCCGTGGACGACGAACTGTTGCCGTTCGATTAAACGCGACCTCACGCCACCGACTGCCGCGCGGGTGGGCGTCAGATATGGGTCCGAGCCTCGTGCGGTGCTCGCGGGCAAAGAACGGGGCTTCGTCGTGCGCTTGTTCATGGGGCGGAGGCCGCTCGCTGACGCGCGCCGCTCAGTCCCCGAGTACGCGGCGCGAAGAATCTCACGTCCACTCCGGTGGTGCGCGCTCCGAGACCGGAACGGCGGGAGGCGTAGAATAACGGCTCGTGGATGGATTCGAAGTAACGCCCGTCGAAGGGCTGCGTTCTCCAATCGTGATCATGGCATTCACCGGCTGGAGCGACACCGGCACGGTCACCATCGATGTGGCCGAGCGTCTCGTCGAGGCTTACCAGGCGGAGCGGTTCCTGGAGGTCGACCCGGAGGAGTATTACGTCTTCTCGGAAACGCGCCCCACGGTCTCAATCGACGGCGAGGGTATTCGCGAGCTGCATTGGCCGACGAACGAAGCCTTCGCTGCGCGTCTGCCGGACGCGGCCCACGATATCGTCATCGTCTCGGGCGTAGAGCCGAACCTGAACTGGCGGACATTCGCGACGCGGCTTTCGGAGGCCGTATCAGCCCTCGGTCCGTCGCTGGTATGCACACTGGTGGCACGGCCCGCGGCGACGCCACACACGCGCCCGATCCCGGTAACAGGCAGCTCCGCCGACCCGGCGTTGGCGGCGAAATTCGGACTCGGCCGTTCAATGTACCAGGGGCCCACGGGCATCCTCGGCGTGCTGCACGACGAGCTGCGTAAACGTGGCGCTCCGCTCATCAGCCTGGCGGCGGGCGTTCCGCACTACCTGAACGTCGAGGAAAACCCCCCGGCCACGGCGGCGCTCCTGCGCGCGCTCGAACCGGTGATCGGCCTGATGCCGCCGTTGGGCGACCTGGAAGAGGAGGGTGAGCGCTTCATCCTGCGCGTGGAGGAGGCGTCGCACGGCGACGAGCAGATCGCGCACTACGTGAAGACATTGGAAGAACACTACGGCGAGGACCTGGAGGAGGACGAGGAAGACGACCGTGCCGCCGGTCTCCCGAGCGCGGACGAGCTGCTCAGGGACGTTGAGGATTTCCTGCGCGGAAGTGGCGAGAACTAACGCCCGGGCGAGAGCCGCTCACGTTAGTGAGCGAGTTCGCGGGTACGCTGAATCCTAATTGGGCCGATTGGAGCCGCGGGCGTTAGCCGGCGGTTGCGTCCTCGGCGGCCATCCCTCGCTTATGCACTGGGCTCCAAACGTGAGTCGCGGTTCTTGCGCCACCCCTCGCTAACGCGAGGGGCTCCAAAAGCGCCGCATCGTGGATTCGTGTCCCCCTCGCTAACGCGAGGGGCTCCAGGTGGCGCCGGGTGGGTTCGATGCCTTCGCGTGAAACGCGATCGGTTCGGTGAATGGGACGCGGGCGGTCTGGGAACGCACGTACAACGGGTGACGCGGTTGCTTGAGCCGGGTCAGGCCCAGGCACCAGGATGTGGCGCCTTCGGCGGGCCAGTCGTGGAGGCACGAGTCGCGGAGCGGGAGTGCGGCATTTCCCCACGCGAACACGACATACGATGACTCCGGCGCTCGGCGCAGCCAGTATTCGTTCCCGTCCCCGAATGGCGCAGCGGCGGCGGCGAGTTCGCGTGGCGAGGTGGCGCGGTAGGCGAAGAGGTTCACGACTTCGAGGCGTCCGTAACCCCAGTCGCGGGCGAAGCCGA
>JBKKBS010000390.1:0-5146 GCA_046713815.1 Tepidiformaceae bacterium | reverse complement strand
CCATTCCCCACCAGCTTCGCATTGTATAAAGAAGCCACAAACAGCAGGTCGCTCAGGCGGTTCAGGTAGGGGATCACGAACTGCCCCACGGGCTCCTCGCGCGAAAGTGTGATCGTGATCCGCTCCGCCCGGCGGCAGACGGTGCGCGCAACGTGGAGCTGGGCGGCGCTCGCATCCCCGCCGGGGAGGATAAAGCTGCGCAGCGGTTCCAGGTCCTCGTTCCACGCGTCTATCCATTCCTCGAGCTGCGTCACATGCCGCTCCTCTATCCCCGGCACCGATGTCTTCTGCTTGTCTTCTTCGAGAATGCAGAGATCGGAACCGAGGTTGAAAAGCACCTGCTGGATGACAAAGAATTGTTCGCGCATCTCCTCGCGCAGTCCCACCGAGACGGCTACTCCGATGACGCTGTTCAGTTCGTTGACCGTCCCGTAGGCCTCGATGCGCAGCGAATCCTTGGGGACGCGCTGCCCGAAGCCGAGGGCGGTCGTGCCGTCGTCGCCGGCGCGGGTGTAAACGCGGTTGATGTGGACCATGGGGGGATTGTCGATTGTCGATTTCCGATTGTCGATTTGGCCACCGGTCGCAATACAGGTGACAATGGCTTGAGACACGGACGGGGGCCACATGCCAGACGACACACTGCGGCGTTGTATCCGCTGCTACGCCGCCTACGCAGGCAAGCCGCACCTTATGGCCGGGCGCGCGTTCTGTTGCGCGAGTTGTGCCGTGGGCTCCGCCTGCGAGCACCAGGGCGTCCATCGCGCCGCCAACGTGCGCCGCTACGACTCGATGTTCGACCGCTTCCGCCCGGCCGCGCGCGAAGCGAAGCCCTACGAAGTTGAACGGGGGGCCGGGCGATGACGCGGTCAGCAACCAGTGCGCTCAGCGCCGGGCAAGTCTTCGAGTACCGCGTCCGCGCCATCAACGGGGCCGAGACGTCCGAAAACAAGATTCACGAGGACAGCGTGGCGAAGCAGTACGGCTTCCGCGGCGGCCTCGTGCCCGGCGTCACCGACTACGCCTACATGACGCGCCCGGCGCTGGACGCCTTCGGCCCGGAATGGCTCGAACGCGGCACGATGAGCGCTCGCTTCAATCGTCCGATCTACGACGGGGAAATGGTCACTATCAGGGCGACAGCGACCGGGCCTGCCGAACTCGAGTTGACGGACTTCAACGAAGGGGGCGAGTTCTGCGCACCGGGCCGCGCAACCCACCCCACGACGGTCCCCGTCGCGCCCGCCATTGACGACTTCCCGTGGCGCGAATTGCCGCCACTCGACGCACGCCCCGATGCCGGCCCGGACAGCCTCGCCGTGGGCACCATCCTTGGCGCGATCGACTTGACCCTCACACGGGAGATAGCATCGGCGTTCGCGCAGACCGTGCCCGACGATCACGCCGCCTACGCCGACCCGGAACAGGTTGCGCACCCCGGATATCTCATCCGCTTCGCCAATTCCGTGCTCGATCGCACCGTCCGCCTTGGCCCCTGGATTCACGTCGAGTCCGAGACCCAGCACTTCGGCGTCGGCCACATCGGAGATCTCCTCACCACGCGAGCCCTCGTGACTGAACTCTTCGAACGCAAGGGCCACCAGTTCGTCGTCCTCGACGTGGCCACGTTTGCCAACGACGGCCGCCCTATCCAGCGCGTAAAGCACACGTCCATCTACCAGCTCCGTCCGCCCACGCCGTAGTCCTGGTGATATTCGGACCCCGCCACGGCCTGTCCGGGCATACCCCTCGCTCGCATGCGTGGCAGCCGGCAACAACGGAAGCTTCAATCCCGCCAGGCGTCGGCGTCGGCGCAGCCCAACTCACGCGCGACGCGAATGGCGAAGCGATCGGTCATGCCGCTCACATAATCCGCCGCGCGCCGCTCGACCGGGTCATTCGGCAACGACCAGTCTGGCGAGATGGCGTCGGGGTGGCTCGCGAAGTGGTGGAAGAGGAAGAGAACGACGCGTTTCCCCCGCTCCGCCTCCTGGCGAGTGGCGTCGTAGAAGTACACGCGCTGGAACATGAACTCGCGGAGCTCGTTCGCCGCCTCCCCCACATCGCGGCTGAAGCGGATGACGGGCGGCGAGTCGCCGGGCGCTCCGGTGGCGGCCCATGATGCCTCCACGATGTCGCAGATAAGCGTGTTCAGGCGCTCGCCGTGGGAGCGGCCGAGGACGCGCTGCGCCGTGTCCGGCAGGTCGCGCTCGCCGATCAGCCCGGCGCGGATGGCGTCGGAGATGTCATGATTCACATACGCGACGGCATCGGCCGTCTTCACGACCTGCCCCTCGAGCGTGCCGGGGACGCCCCAGCCCTCGGCGAAGATGTCCTCGCGCGCCTTGCTCGACTTGCCCACCGCGTCCAGCGTTTCGTAAGCGAGGTTCAGGCCCGCG
This sequence comes from Tepidiformaceae bacterium, assembly GCA_046713815.1. GTDB lineage: Bacteria > Chloroflexota > Dehalococcoidia > Tepidiformales > Tepidiformaceae > JBBDMZ01. Next base: position 2,747 of record JBKKBS010000390.1, on the reverse strand, counting down.
CCTCGATGCTCGAGCTTCTCGAGCACGCGCACCGACTGGTAGTTGTGGCGAAAACCCTCGGGCAGGCACTCGGCCAGCGCCTCCTCGCCAGCATGCCCGAAGGGCCCATGACCGATGTCGTGACCGAGCGCAGCGGCTTCCGCCAGGTCTTCGTTCAGGTTGAGGGCGCGCGTGATCGTACGCGCCACCTGCGCGACTTCAAGCGTGTGCGTGAGGCGCGTAACGAAGTGGTCGCCGGTGGGCGCGATGAACACCTGCGTCTTGTGCTTCAGCCGCCGGAACGCCTTTGTGTGGAGGATGCGGTCGCGGTCGCGCTGATAGAGCGTGCGCACGGGAGACTCGGGCTCCGGGGAGCGGCGTCCCCTGCTGGTGGACGTGCGCGCCGCGTGTGGGCTCAGCCGCGCCTCCGCCTCCTCCAGCCGTCGGCGCACAACGTGCAGATCCATGCGCTGATTCTATGGGAGCGGCGCGACGGGGGAAGTCGCGGCCGTGCCGTGCGCCGATCTTCCTAAGTGTTTCCCATGCGATGTGCCCTTCCACGGTCGTGTGACGCAGCTCTCTACCGCGCGGCAGGGGGCGGTGGAACGATAGTTGCGCGGAACCCTGACGGGGCCCCCGCCAGGGAGACCACAAGCATGTACGTCCAGGTACTGACCTTCCAACTCAACGCCGACGACCGCCAGCAGGCCGCGCGCTTCTGCGAACGCGCCGTCCTCGGCCTCGCGGAGTTCGATGGCTACGTCACCGACTCGTGCCTGACAAGGCCCGGCCACGTCAGTTGCGGCGGCAGGATCGCCTGGAGCGACTGGAAGTCGATGGAGTCGTTCCGCCACTCCGAACTGTACGCGAAGCTTCGCATGAGCCCCATGTTCGAGGACGTGAGCGACCGCGCGTTCTGTGTTGAAGGCGGGGCAATACCCGTGATGATGCAGTCGGACCTGCTCGCGGCGGCGTAAACTCCCGCCTCCCGGCCGGAGTACGGACGCGCGTGGATTACTTCGGCAAGCGGCCGAGTTTCCTCTCCGCATCTGCGATGATCTGCCGCGTGCGATCGATCATGTCGGGGCTGACACTGACGGAGGTGCAGCCCCATTCCACGAGCTTCTCCGTCAGCTCCGGGTAGACGCTCGGCGCCTGCCCGCAGATGCCGACCGTCAGGCCGCGCGCACGGGCCGTCTTGACAGCCGTCTCAATCGCCAACATCACCGCCTCGTTGCGCTCGTCGAAGCTCTCCGCGAGCATCTCGGAATCGCGGTCAACCCCGAGAATGAGCTGCGTGAGGTCGTTCGAACCGATCGAGATGCCGTCGATGCCCACATCGATGAAGCGGTCCAGGATGATGACGTTGGAGGGCACCTCGACCATCATCCAGAGCTTGAAGTCTTCGCCGCGGATGAGGCCGTGCTCGGCAAGCATCTGCTTAACGCCCATCAGTTCGGCGGGAGTCCGCACGAACGGCACCATCACATAGAGATATTGGTACTTCGTTCGCACGGCGTTAATGGCTGCAATCTCCAGCGCGAAGACATCCGGCTCCTTGAGGTAGCGGCTCGCGCCCCGGAACCCGATCATCGGGTTCTCCTCGGAGCGCTCGAACTTCTCTCCACCGCGCAGATTGGCATATTCGTTCGTCTTGAAGTCGGTGAGGCGGTAGACGACCGGCCGTGGCGCGAACGCCTTGCAGAACGTGCCAATGCCCTCGGCCATACGGCGGGTGTACTCCTCCCCCCGCCCTTCCTCCATGAACTGCCGTGGGTGGACGCCAATCTGGGCGACGATGAACTCCGCGCGCAGGAGGCCCACGCCATCCACATGGCGCTTGGCCACTCGCGGCGCGAGTTCCGGCTCAGCGAGGTTTACATACAGCCTCGTAGTCGTTTCGATCGCCTCGACGTTGGCGTACCGCTCCGCCTGCCGGGCCGCCCACGCGAGGCGCGCCTCAGCGCGGCCGTCGTAGACCGTTCCCGTCGACCCATCGACGGTGACCTCGCGGCCAACGGCAAGGAGTGTGGTGGCGTCGCCGGCACCGACGACACAGGGGACGCCGAGTTCACGGCTCACGATAGCGGCGTGGCAGGTGCGGCCTCCGCGCTCGGTGATGATGGCGCTCGCGCGCTTCATCGCGGGTACGAAGTCCGGGGTGGTCATCTCCGCGACGAGCACGTCCCCTTTTTTCACGATGTCGATGTCGTGCGGGTCGTGGACGACTCTGACGGTCCCGTATCCGACTCCCGGCGACGCGGGTTGACCCGAGAGCAGCACGAGGGCCGGCTCTGCGTCGCCCTCGTCGTCATCGTCGAGTGACGACCGGATGGTCGTGACGGGGCGGGCCTGCGTCAGGTAGAAGGTCCCGCTTTCGTATGCCCACTCGATGTCTTGCGGGCAGCCGTAGTGGTCCTCGACATCGCGGCCGATGCGGGCGATCTCGCGAATCTCGGCGTCCGTGAGCTTGGCGGCGTTCGCGAGCCGCTCCGCGACCGGCTGCCAGGAGTTCGCGCTCTCGTAGCTCCCATCGGAGGAAGGAGACTTCGCGATCATGCGGCGCTGCGGCGTCACGGCCGCGCTCACGATCGACAGCGTGGCTTTATCGACGATGTAGAGGTCGGGCGAGATCTCGCCTGAGACGATGCCTTCGCCGAGCCCGTAGACCGCTTCGATCGTGATCTTCGTAGGGTCCGACGTGAGCGGTTCGACGGTGAACATGACGCCCGAGATCTCCGACTGGACCATGCGCTGCACGGGCACGG
>JBKKBS010000389.1:0-20334 GCA_046713815.1 Tepidiformaceae bacterium | reverse complement strand
GCGCTGATGACATCGAAGCCGTACTCATTGCAGAGGTGGTTGAGGTAGATGAGGGCATCGGGGTCGGCCATGAGATTCATCGTGCCGAAGGCGCCCATCGCCTCGTACTCGGGGCGATGGGTGTGGTGGGGGTAGGGATACTTCGCATTCGTGGATTCCACGGACTCGGCGCCACAGGCCATGGGACAGTGCCAGCACCCGTAGGACTTCTCCATCTTCGGGTTGATCGTGCTGCCGCCATCGATCTCGGCGGCGTTCGGGAAGTCGATCTGGCCAACGCCGCCCCAGTTCTTCACGGGGGAGTCGCCGTTGAGGGCGCTCATGGCGGTGATGCCAGTGGTGCCGAACGTGTGGAAGAAGTCCTTGAGCGGCTTCACGAAATCATCCAGGTTGGTGCGGAGCATCTTGATGGTCTCCGGCGTTTGGGCGATGATTTTGCGCTCCGCCACGGCCACCACGGCCTTGAGGTTCTTGGAGCCCATGACGGCGCCCACGCCGGAGCGGGCGGCGAGGCGGCCGTGGTCGTTGCAGATGCCGCTGATGAGCGAGAGCGTCTCGCCGGAGGGACCGATGTTGGCAATGCTGGCGCGCTTCCCGTGGCGCGCCTTGAGGTCCATCTCATTCTGGATGGCGAGGCTGCCCCACTGGTCGGAGGCGTCGCGCAGCTCGACTTTGTCGTTCTCGATGAGGAGATACATGGGCTTCTCGGCCCTGCCGAAGAACATGATGCCGTCCCAACCCGCGAGCTTGAGGACGCCACCGAAGTCACCGCCGCAGTTGGCATCGCCCCAGCCGCCCGTCAGGGGGCTTTTGCAGACAACCTGCCAGCGCTGGCCGAAGAGGGGCGTGCCCGTGAGGAGGCCGGGGAACATGCCGAGCATGTTGTCGGGGCCGAGGGCGTCGGCACCCTGGGGGACGCGGTCCCAGAGCATGCGCGCGCCGATTCCGTATCCGCCGAGATACTGGCGGTAGAGCGAATCGTCCGGAGATTCGACGGTGATCTCACCGCTGGTGAGGTTCACGTTGAGCATTTTTCCGTTGTAGCCTTTTTCGGCTGTCGTTCCGGTTGCCTGGGCGGTAGTCATTGACACACTCCTGTAGACCCTGCCGTGCAGGGCTGCGTTGCAAGTTGCATCCTATCCGGTGGGCCGGAGGCTGCAATATGCTCGTCTTGGCATAACGACCCGAGCTTTACGGGAGCGCGCGGAGGCGAATGGGGAGGTGCTGGGCGTAGAAGGTGAAGTCTCGGTCAAGCGTGACAATTGGGACATCCAGGCGGGCCGAGGCGGCGGCAATGAGCATATCTACGGACGTGCTCTGCACGCCATGCCCAATGAGCGTGTTCGCGAACTCTGCGCCCCGTTCGAAATCATCGAGCAGTAGAGGTTCATCGGCGAATGCTCGCAACGCCAGCCTGAGAGCTTCGAACTCGGCATCGGTGCGAATTCCGGATAGCGTCTCAAGACGTACGGGGCCAAGCAGGATTAGTTCGCGCTCCTCAGCGCGGCGCAAAAGATCGTCCCGGATCGATGCCTCGCCAGGTGTCAGTTGAGCGGTCGTCCGTCGGCGGACCACGAGCGACCATGCCGAGGTATCGGCGATCACTCGCACTTTGGCATCCGTTTTTTGGCGAGCTTCCTGAATTGCACATGATCGAAGTCTTCGCGGTATTCGATGGTGCCGGCCAGCGCCAAAAACTCTTTGAGTCGTAGTCCCTGGATGTACTCCCTGAGGGCGGCCGTGACGGCATCTTTCTTCGTGGTGTGATGCCCAAGAAGCTGCGCCGCCTTGAGGAGTTCGTCGTCCAGTGCAAGGTTGGTGGCCATGTGTAGTGCCTCCACACAAACAGTTTGTGTGGATATCCTACACAGTCGTGGGCGTACTGGCGTCTACTCGACCATCTCTGTGCGGCACGGCGGGAGGATGGAGAGGTGGGCCATGCCGCGGCCAGCCTGGGCGCCGTGCCAGTGCACTTCCCCGGCGGGGACATGGACGATATCTCCTGCAGTGACGTGGTGCTCCTCCGCGTCGGAGGCGACGATGCCGTCGCCCTCGGTGATGTAGAGCGCCTGGTCGGCGGAATGGGTGTGACGCTTGTTGCGCGCGCCATCAGTGAAGCGCACGAGCGTGACGGTCACCTGCGTGCTGTCGTCGCCGGTGATCATCGAACGGCGATGCACGACGCCCTCGAAGAGAGGGGCCGTCACGGGCTCCTCCTCGCTGTCCGTTGTCCGAATGACTTTCATGGAGACCCCTTTCGAAAGCGAGCATAACGAAGCGGGCTCCCGAACGGGAGCCGGTTGTGGTGGGTCCGCCTGGAAAGCGTTAGCGCTTGGTGAACTGGGGGGCCTTGCGGGCGCGCTTGAGGCCGGCCTTCTTGCGTTCCTTCATGCGGGCGTCGCGCGTGAGCAAGTTCTCACCGCGCTTGAGCGCTGGTTTCATCGAGGGGTCGGAGGCGACGAGAGCGCGGGCGATACCCATCTGGATGGCGCCAGCCCAGCCGCTGATACCGCCGCCTTCGCATTTGATCGTGGCGCTGAACTTGCCTTCGCGGCCGAGGCGCGAGAGGGGTGAGAGCACTTCAACACGATGCGTGTCGCGGCTGAAGATCTCTTCCATCGGCTTGCCGTTGATGACGATTGCGCCGTTCCCCGGATAGAGGCGGACGCGTGCGACTGCCGTCTTGCGGCGGCCGGTCCCGTAGTAATACTGCTGTTCAGCCATGGCTTACTCCTCGCTCTTTGGGGCGGTACGCCGCCGGGCGGGCTTCGTTGGTTCGGCGGCGCCGTCAGACGGCGCCTCGACTTCGGCTTTCGGCTTGCGTGCGCGCGGCTTCGGAACGGCACCAGCGTCGCCGCTGGTCGACTCCGAGAGCGGCTTGCGGGCGCGCTTGGGCTTCTCCACGGTGAGCGGCTCGGCCTGGGCTATCGCCGCCTCGGCGGGCGTCGGGCCTGTGTCCACGGTGACGTCGTCGTTCACGGTTGCGGCGGCCGCCATCGGCGCTTCCGCGGTAAGCACCGTGTCGGTAGACGCCTCGGTCTCCGCGGCCACGGTGGTGGCAGCCGCGGCCTTCGGGGCGCTGGTGCGCTTCGTAACCGAACGCTTCGCGGGTGCTGCCGCGGGCCCGGGCGCTCCCTTCCGGTCGCGGCTCGGACCGTCGTCCGTCTGAGGGATGGAAAGGGGGCGCAGGCGGGGGGCGGTGCGCACGGAATCCACCAGTTCCGCCTCCAGCTCGGCACGTTGCGCCTGTGAGGTTGCGGTGTGTGCCATCTGCGAGGCGTGTGGATGGTTCGGCCCCGCGTACACCTTCAGGTGTTTGAGCAGCTTCTTGCCTAGCGCCCCGTCGGGGAGCATGCCCCATACGGCCTGCTCGATGACGCGGTCGGGGAAACGAGCCATCTGTTCGGTGTACGTGCGCGTTTTCAGGCCACCCGGGTAGCCCGAGTGGGTGTAGTACTTGATCTGGCTCTCTTTGTTGCCCGTGACCTTCACCTTCGAGGCATTCACGACGATCACGAAGTCGCCGCCATCGAGGTGTTTTTCGAAAGTGGGCTTGTGTTTGCCCCGGAGGAGCGTTGCCGCTTCCGTGGCGACGCGCCCAAGCGGGCGGCCGGCAGCGTCGATCACATGCCAGTCTTTGTAGAGCTGTGACGCCTTGATGCGCACGGTGGTGTTCATAGGATGTACCCCTCGTCGTACTGGACTCGCTGGAGGCAGAGACCGTGGGCGGGGGCTGTCGGCCCCAGTGTCCCGGCATCTGCCTGTTCGAGCAGGCGAACGAACTCCTTCACTTCCAGCGATTTGCGTCCCGTCCGCACCTGGGCGCCGACGAGCCGGCGGACCATCTGCGGCAGAAACGCATCTGCCTCGATATCGAACAGGAGGGCGCAGCCTTCGCGTCGCCAGCCTGCTTCGAAGACGGTCCGGACTGATGTCCGTCCCACTTCGAGATGCCCGGAACAGGCGAGGAAGTCTCGCCTCCCTTGAAGCGCCCGTGCGGCGCAATCCATGGCCTCCACATCGAGATCTCCCTCGATGAACCAGGCCCGATCGCGCTGCAATGGTTCGCGCGCTTCGCCGTTCCAGACCGTGTAGCGGTACCACCGCCTGCGTGCCCATCTTCGCGGTTCGAACTCCGCGGCGACTTCGCGCAGGTGGCGGACTGCCACGTCTCCCGGCAGATGGGCGTTGAGCGCCCGGCCTACCGTTGCCGCATCCAAACGCGTCTCCGCGCTGAAGGCCGCTATTTGCCCCGTTGCGTGCACACCGGAATCGGTGCGACCCGCGAGGGCCACGCGGGTGGCGGCTCCGAAAAGCACGCTCGCCGCGATTTCGAGCTCTTGCTGGACGGTGCGTCCGTTCGGCTGGATCTGTGAGCCGGCGAACGCGGTCCCGTCGTAGCTAATCGTGGCCGCGAAGCGTTTCGCGGTCACGGGGTTCAGGCTGGCGCCTGGCCTTCGGGGCGCTCGGGCGCCTCCTGGGCCTCGGCGGCTTCGGCTTCCGACGCTTCCGCGGCGCTGGCTTCGCTCTCGACAGTAGCCTCGGCTGCTTCTTGCTTGGAATCGGCTTCAACTTCCGTCTCGGGAGCCTCGGCGGCTGGCGCCGCCACTTCGTCAACGGTTTCGATCTCGACCGGCGCATCCGCCTGGTCGGACTTGTCGATCATACGGTCCATCAGGTCCCGCGTGTCTTCGACGGGTTCGACTTCCGCCTCCACGGCGGGTTCAACCACCGCGACGGCAGAGGCGGGGGCCGCAGTCCGCGCAGATGGCGATGCAGTGACCCGCTGCGGGCGCGGCGTTGGCGGCGCCTCGACGTAATCCACAAACTCGATCGCGGCCATGCGCGCCCCGTCGCCCTTGCGCGGTTCCAGGCCCGTGATGCGCAGGTAGCCGCCGGGCCGATCTTTCATGCGAGGGCCGATCACGTCGAAGGCCTTCTTCACGACGGCGGGATCGAAGACGAAGCGCTGCGCCTGGCGGCGGGCGTGCAGGTCGCCACGCCGCGCGAGCGTGATGATCTTCTCCGCCATGGGACGAATCTCCTTGGCCTTCGCTTCCGTCGTCGTAATGCGTTCATAGCGCAACAGGTCGGTGACCAGGTTGCGGTAGAGCGAGATGCGGTGAGCAGTGTCGCGCCCGAGATGGCGGCCTGCAAGGCGGTGTCGCATGTCTTAGTCCTCGTCGTCGGCGCCGAGCAAATCGTCGTCGCCGACCTCCTTCAGTGCTTCTTTTAAAGCCTTGCCCAGCGCGCCAAGGCTCTGTTCCTCGTCCTCTTCATCGAGGATAACGGCGCTTGTGCGTGCGGGGGCAGCGCTGGGGCGGCGTGCCGGCTGGGGCCGCGCGGCGGCTCCGGCGGCGGACTCCAAGATGGGCTGCAACCCTTCGGCGTGGGCGTCGACGTAACTGAGTTCGATCAGGCGGTCCCGGAGTTCGTCGTATGACTTCCGGCCGAAGTTGCGGAGGCCAAGCAGTTCGTCCTCACTCTTCTCCAGCACCTGGCCAACCGTCATGAGGCCGCTGCGCTTGAGGCAGTTGTATGCTCGGACGGAGAGCTGCAGGTCCTCGATCGGCGTGTTGTAGCGGTCGGGCGCCATTCCCATTGCCATGGCGCTGGCGGGGGAGCCAAGCATCCCGCCGTATGCAGGCTCCGGGTGGCCCATCAGGCTGAAGAGGCTGAACTGGTCGATGAGGATATCGGCGCTCTGGCCGACGGCCTCCACGGGACCGATTGTGCTATCGGTCCACAGCTCAAGGACGAGGCGGTCGAAGTTCGTGGATTGGCCTACGCGCGTCTTCTCAACCTTATAGTTCACCTTCCGCACGGGCGAGAAGATGGCGTCGACGGGGATGACTCCAATCGGCAGACCTTCGATGCTGCCCGCGGGGGTGTACCCCTTGCCGAGCTGCGTGTGGAACTCCACGTTCAGACGCGCATCCTTGGTGTCGAGGCGGCAAAGGTACAGATCGGGGTTGACGATCTCGAGGTCCGCCGGGACCTGGATGTCGCGCGCCGTGATGACACCGGGGCCCTGGACATCGAGCGCGAGCGTGCCTGTGCGATTGCTGAGCGCGCGGAGGCGAATCTCCTTGGCGTTGAGGAGGAACTCGGTCGTGTCCTCCTGCATGCCGGCGATGGTCGAAAACTCGTGCTCGACCTGTTCGATGCGCACTGAGACGACGGCACACCCTTCGAGCGAGCTGAGCAGCACACGGCGCAGGGCATTGCCGAGCGTAATCCCGTAGCCAGCCTCCAGCGGGCCCGCGACGAGGCGGGCATAGGTTTCGGTTTCTTCGTCGATAGTGAGCTGGGGGTTGACCTCTTCCGTGGCCGTCCCGATGAGCTCCATGGAATCCATCACAGGTGTGTGCTCCAAACTTTTCCTGGGGCGCTGGCCGCGCCGATTAGCGCGAGTAGAACTCGATGATGATGTTCTCGTTGAAGAGATGGGTTTCGCCGTGGGCCACGGCCGGTGCGCCGTTCAAGCGCGACGAGAGACCGGCCGAATCGAGCGTGAGCCACGCGGGCACATTCTTCGACTTGATGGTCTCCTTGACGATCTTGTAGTACTCGCTGCGCTGGCCGCGGGGTGTGAAGGAGACTTCGTCGCCATCCTTCATTTGGGCGGACGGGATATCGAGCTTGCGGCCGTTCACGGCGATAATGCCGTGGCGGACGATCTGGCGCGCCTGGTTGCGGGAATCGGCGAAGCCCGTGCGGTAGACAATGTTGTCGAGCCGCGACTCCAGCAACCGGACGAGGTTTTCGCCCGAGACGCCGGGGCGGCGGATGGCTTCCTTGTAGTAGCGCACGAACTGCTTTTCGAGCACGCCGTACGAGACACGAGCGCGCTGCTTTTCCCGCAACTGAAGGCCGCGATCGCTGATCTTGCGACGGCGGGAGGGACGCGGGCCCGGGGGGTTCGGGCGGCGCTCGAAACTGCACTTCGGCGTAAAACAGCGATCACCCTTGAGGAAGAGCTTTTCGCCATGGCGCCGGCAGAGGCGGCAAACGGGACCGGTGTAACGAGCCATAGTTCCTGTGCGCTCCTAGACGCGGCGCCGCTTGGGTGGGCGGCAACCGTTGTGGGGGATGGGGGTAACGTCACGGATGGCCGTGACGGTCAGGCCGGTGGCCTGGAGTGAGCGGATGGCGGCTTCGCGGCCGCTCCCGGCGCCACGCACATAGACCTCGACAAATTGCATGCCGTGGTCCATGGCCTTGCGCGCGGCATTTTCGCCGGCGAGCTGTGCGGCGAAGGGGGTGCCTTTGCGCGAGCCCTTGAAACCAGAGGCGCCCGAGCTTGCCCACGAGATGACGTTGCCGTTGGGGTCCGTCAACGTGACGAGGGTGTTGTTAAACGTGCTCTTGATGTAGGCGCGGCCCCGCGGCACCGACTTCCGTTCGCGGCGCCGCACGCGGCGCTTGGCATCCGGCCCTTTCTTTGCATCGGCCATGGCTGGTGGTACCCCTTATTTCTTTCCGGCGCGCCGTTTGCCGGCGACGGTCTTGCGGGCTCCCCGCTTCTGGCGGGCGTTGGTGCGGGTGCGCTGGCCACGAACCGGGAGGTTCCGCCGATGGCGCTGGCCGCGATAGCAGTTGATTTCGATGAGCCGCGCGATGTTCTGGCGAACTTCGCGGCGCAGGTCGCCTTCGACGATGAAGTGCTTATCGATATGGTCGCGGATCTGGATGACGTCGTCATCGGTGAGGTCGCGGGCGCGCAGTTCGGGACTGATGCCCGTGTTGGCAAGGATCTCCTGGGAACGGGTAAGCCCGATCCCGAATATATAGGTCAGCGCGATCTCAATGCGCTTGTCGTTGGGAATGTCGACCCCGGAAATACGTGCCATGTTTTATCCCTGCCGCTGCTTGTGCTTCGGATTTTCGCAAATCACCATGACGCGACCGTGCCGGCGAATGACCTTGCACTTGTCGCAGCGTGGCTTCACTGAGGCTCGAACTTTCATGGTGCTCCTGGAATGGGCTCGGCGGCCGTTTTACTTGTAACGGTAGGTGATGCGCCCTCGTCCCAGGTCATAGGGCGAAAGCTCTACCAGGACTCGGTCGCCGGGAAGGATTTTGATGACGTGCATCCGGGCGTTTCCGCTCACATGGGCGAGCACTTCGTGCCCGTCCGCGAGTTCCACCTTGAACAGTGCGTTCGGCAGCGGCGCGGTGACAACCCCCTCGACTTCAATCGCATCCTTCTTGGCCATGAACCCTTCATCTCGCCAGAGAGACGGCTATGGGAGCGTGAGGACTTCGGCCTCATGCCCCTCCCGGATAGCGATCGTATGCTCGAAATGACAGCAAAGGCTACCGTCTTTCGTGCGTACAGTCCACTTATCCGCCTCTTCGACGACTTCGGGTTTACCGGCCGTGACCATTGGTTCGAGCGCCAACACCAGCCCTGTTCGGAGCGGGATGCCCCGGAAACGCTGGCGAAAGTTCTCGATGTGGGGGTCTTCGTGCATGTCCCGGCCAACGCCGTGTCCGCCGTAGCCTTTCACAATTCCGAAGCCCGTGGGGCGAATGACATCCTCGATGGCGCCACGGATGTCGTTGAGATGGCGGCCAGAGCGCGCAGCCTTGATTCCTGCCCAGAGCGAAGCCTCCGTGACTTCGATGAGCCTCTGCGAAACGAGGTCGATTTCGCCGACGCCAACCGTGATGGCGGCGTCTCCGACGTACCCCTGGTAGGTGGCGCCCAGGTCAAGGCTGACCAGGTCGCCGTCTTCGAGCTTGCGATCCTTGGGGATGCCATGGACGAGCTGATCGTTGATGCTGATGCAGATGTTCGACGGATAGGGCGGGTACTTGGCTGCCGGGCTGTAGTGCAAAAATGTCTCCCGCGCACCTACTCGCTTGAACTCTTCGTGCACAAACCGGGGGATATCCATGACGTTGAGGCCGGGCCGGATCATCTCGCGGATGCGGCAGAGTGTATGCGCCACAACCTTGCCCGCCTCGCGCATCAGCCGCATTTCGTCCTCGGATTTGAGTTTCACGGCCATCAGGCGATGGCCTCCAGCAAGCTGCCGGTGACATCATCGAGGGAGCGCTCGCCGGCGATCTCGCGGAGGACCCCGGCCGCACGGTAGTGTTCGATGAGCTCCGCCGGGGGCTTCTGCTTCTGTAGCCGATTCTGGACCACATCCGGGCGGTCGTCGTCTCGCTGATAGAGTTCGCCCCCGCACTTGTCGCAGACGCCGGCCCGTCTCGGGGGATCGTTGCGTTCGTGGTAAAGGGCTCCGCAGTTGCGGCAGATCCAACGGCCGCCGAGGCGTGCGATCAGTTCCTCGTCCGCCACGGTGATGTAGAGCGCGAGGTCGATCTTTTTGCCATCGGCTGCAAGCGCCTCGTCCAGCGCCAAGGCCTGGGCCACGTTGCGCGGAAAGCCGTCGAACATGGCGCCGTTCTTCGCATCATCCCGCCCGATACGTTCAACCAACATCCGGATCGTGACCTCGTCGGGGACGAGGTCACCCTTCGCCATGTAGGTGTCCGCGAGCTTGCCCAGTTCCGTGTCGTTCTTGACGTTCTCGCGGAACATGTCCCCGGTGGAGATATGCAGGAGCCCACGGGCGGCAGCGATGCGCTGCGCCTGCGTGCCTTTTCCGGCACCGGGGGGACCCAACAACACGATGAACATCTAGCGGATGAACCCCTCGTAGTTACGCATGAGGAGCTGAGCCTCGAGTTGTTTCATCGTATCGAGGACCACGGCCACGACGATCAGGAAGCCAGTGCTTGAAATGGTGAGTGAGCGCGCATCGCTCACGAAGCCAATAAAGAACGGAAGGATGGCGACAAAGCCGAGGAAGATGGCGCCGGCCCATGTGATGCGCGTCACCACGCGCATGAGATAGGCCTCGGTGGGCGGGCCGGGGCGGATACCGGGGATGAACGCGCCCTGGCGCTGTAGTGTCTTTGCCATCTGCTGCTGCTGGTATTGGACCATCGTGTAGAAAAAGGTGAAGACGAGCACGAGCACGAAGAGCAGGAACCAATAGAGCCCCGTCCCACTGCCCCCGCGGCCGCCCTGGAACTGGTTCACCGACCAGTCGGCGATCGATTCAACCCAGCCGCCGGAGTCCGTGAAGTATGTCGCCACGGTGGCGGGCAAAATCATAATCGAGAAGGCGAAGATGAGCGGGATCATGCCCGCCATGTTGACGCGCAGGGGGATGTGGCTCTGGCCTTGCTGGCGGTACATGCGCCCGCCCCGGAAGGCCGAACGCGCGTATTGCACGGGCACCCTCCGCACCGCCTCCTGGAAGAAGACGACGAGGAAGCAGAGGGCGAAGGCGAAAATGGCAATCACGGCGATGCCGATGATCGATTCCGTGGAGAGGCCCGGGATCTGGCCGGGCAGGGTCGCGACGATGCCGCCGAAGATCAGGATCGAGATGCCGTTGCCGATGCCGTTCTCCGTGATCAGCTCACCCAGCCAGACGAGGAACATCGTGCCGGCGGCGAGCGTGAGGAGTGTCGCCCAGGTGCCGATGAAGTCGTTCTGGAAACCGAAGTCCTGGACGACAGCCACGCCGCCGCTCTGGGAGTTGATAAAGACGATCTGGCCGTAGCCCTGGACGATCGCCATGGGGACGGCGACGTAGTGCGTGATCACCTGCAGCCGCCGCCGGCCGCCCTCGCCCTCCTCCTGCAGCGCGCGCAACTGCGGCACCAGCGGTTGGAGGATCTGCATGATGATCGAGGCCGTGATATACGGGTAAACGCCGAGGGCGGCGACGCTCAGGTTCTGGAGAGCCCCCCCGGAGAAGATGCTGAGGAAGTCGAGGATGGAGTTGTTGTTGAACGCCTGCTCCAACGCATCTCGGTCGATGTTCGGCAACGGCACATGGGCGACGAAGCGAAAGATGACGAGCATCGCGAAGGTGAAGAGCAGCTTCCGGCGCACGTCGTGCTGACGGAAGGCATCCACCATGGCCTGCAACAGGCGGGGTCGCGATGCGGGTTGAGTCGCCATCAGGAGGCTGTCCCCGTGCTTTCTTCAGGTTCGACGAGCGTTGCCGTGCCCCCGGCGGCTTCGATCTTCGCCTTTGCGCTGGCGCTGAAGCGATGGGCGGTAATGTTCAGCTTCTTCGTGAGGTCGCCAACGCCGAGCACCTTCACGGGCTCGCGCAGGTGCCGCAGCAGGCCCGCCTCCTTGAGAGACTGGGGCGTGATGCTGGCGCCGTCGTCGAAGCGCTCGAGAGCGGCGAGGTTGATGGGCTGATACTCGACGCGCCACTTGTTGTTGAAGCCACGCAGAGTATGGAACTTTCGCGCGGTCGGAAACTGGCCGCCTTCGAACCCGGCGTAGGGCAGGCTCTTGCCGCTGCGGGATTTCTGGCCCTTGAGGCCCTTGCCCGCATACGTTCCGTTGCCGCTGGAGTTGCCCCGGCCCACCCGCTTCTTAGAGTGGGTAGCGCCACGGTCTGGCCGCAATTCATGTGCGCCGATGCTCATTTCGCATCCCCTTCGCTCACCTCAACGAGGTGGCTCACTTTCGCGATCATGCCCCGCAGCGTGGGTGTGTCGTCATGGCTGACCGTTTGGTTCAGCCGCGTCAACCCCAGCTTGCGGATGGTGTCTTTCTGTTGCTGGCGGTAGCCAATGGCGCTTTTGCGCCAGGTGACATTGAGGCTGGCCATGGGTCAGTTCTCCCCCCGGGCGATGGCGAGGCGGCGCTCCTTCGCGCCATCTGGATTGCGGAGCTCCTCGAGGCCCTCGATTGTGGCCTTGGCGACGTTGATCGGGTTGCGGCTGCCGAGGGACTTGGCAAGTACGTCCGTCACGCCCGCTGCTTCCATGATGGCACGGACGGCGCCACCGGCGATCACGCCCGTGCCCTGGCTCGCGGGCTGGAGTAGCACCTTCGCCGCCTTGTAGCGGTTGAAGGTGGGATGGGAAATGGTGCCGCCCTTCATGGGCACGCGGATCATGCCGCGGCGCGCGAGCGTGGCGCCCTTGCGGATCGCCTCCGGCACTTCATTGGCCTTGCCCAGGCCCACGCCCACCTGGCCGTGGCCGTCGCCGACCACCACCAGCGCGCTGAAGCTGAAGCGGCGGCCACCCTTGACCACCTTCGCCACGCGGTTGATGTAGATGACTTTTTCGGTCAGTTCTTCCTGACCGTGGCTCGTGTCGTACTGGCTCATCGGCTAGAACCCCAATCCGGCTTCGCGCGCGGCGTCGGCCAGGGCTTTCACCCGGCCGTGATACTTGTAGCCCCCGCGGTCAAAGACCACGAGGTTGACGCCGGCGGCCTTCGCGCGCTCGGCAACGGCCGCGCCAACGGCGGCGGCGCGATCGGTCTTGGTCTTGCCCGTGGTCGCTTTGGCGAGGTCCTTATCGGTATCGCTGGCGGCGGCGAGGGTGTGCCCGGCGAGGTCGTCTATCACCTGCGCATAGATGTGCGTGGCGCTGCGAAAGACGTTCAACCGGGGGCGGTCGGCGGTGCCCGCCACCTTCTTGCGCACCCGCGTATGGCGGCGCTGGCGCGCGAGGACGGATGTCGTGGTGCTCACTATTTGCCTACCTTCCCGGCCTTGCCAGCCTTGCGCCGCACGCGCTCGCCGAGATGGCGGATGCCCTTGCCCTTGTACGGCTCGGGCGGACGGAGCTTGCGGATGTTGGCGGCCACCTGGCCAACCTGCTCCTTGTCGATCCCCTGGACGTGGATGCGGGGGCCCTCAAGCGTAAAGCTGATGCCCTCGGGAGGTGTCACGATGACAGGATGGGAGAAGCCCAGGGCGAGTTGGAGGTTCGCACCCTGAAGCTGCGCGCGGTAGCCCACGCCCTGCACTTCAAGCGTCCTCGTAAAGCCGTCGGTCACGCCAACGACCATATTGTTCAGGAGCGAGCGAGAAAGCCCGTGGAGGGCGCGCTGCTTGCCCTCGTCGTTGGGCCGGGCCACGACGATGGTGTCCTCTTCGCGGCTGAGGATCATGGTGGCCGGGAACTGGCGCGCGAGCTGGCCCCGCGGCCCCTTCACGGCGACGTTATTCCCCTCGGTGAGGGTGACCTCAACGTTCTTGGGAACTACGACAGGCTGACGTCCGATACGCGACATGGTTGTCTCCTACCAGATGTAGCAGAGGACTTCGCCGCCAACTTCCTGGCGACGGGCCTCCTGCCCCGTCATGATCCCTTTCGGGGTCGAGAGGATGGCGATGCCCAGCCCGCCATAGACGCGCGGGATCTCGCGGCGCTGCACGTAGACGCGCAGTCCAGGCTTCGAGATGCGCTGTAGGCCGGTGAGGACGGGAGCCCTGCGGCTGCCATAGCTCAGCTCCACGCGCAGCGTGGGCTGGACCTTTCCCTCATCGGTGGCGATTGAGTAGCTCCTGATGAAGCCCTCGTCCTTGAGCACGCCGGCAATCGCCACTTTCATCCGGGAGGCCGGGATACTCACGGCATCGTGCTTTGATGCGGTCGCGTTGCGGATGCGCGTGAGCATGTCGGCAATCGGGTCATTAACGTTCATTCTTTGTTCCCCTCTGGCGTTTGCCTGTTTCAGCGCTTACCAGCTGGATTTGGTGACGCCGGGCAGAAGCCCCCGATGTGCGTGCTCGCGGAAGCAGATGCGGCACATGGCAAACCGGCGGATGTAGCCTCTCGGCCGGCCGCAGATCTTACAGCGGTTGTGCTGCCGGGCCGGGTACTTGGGCGGCCGCTTAGATTTTTCGATGAGCCCTTTCTTCGCCACTGCTTCCTCCTAAGTCTTCCGGAACGGCATGCCGAGTAACTCGAGCAGGCGCCGTCCCTCTTCGTCGTTTTTCGCGGTCGTGACAATCGTCACCTGCATCCCGCGAACTTTGTCGACTTTGTCGTAGTCGATCTCCGGGAAAATGAGTTGTTCCCGGATGCCGAGGCTGTAGTTCCCGCGGCCGTCGAAGGCGTTGGGGTTGAGGCCCTGGAAATCCCTGATACGGGGCAGAGCCGCCGCAATCAGGCGGTCCATGAACTCCCACATGCGCGGGCCACGCAGCGTCGTGGAGACGCCGATGGGGTTGCCTTCGCGCAGCCGGAAGTTCGCGATCGAGCGCTTCGCCCGGTTGATCACCGGCTTCTGACCGGTGATCGTGGCCACGTCGTCGGCGGCCTTATCGAGTGCATTGGCATCGGTCAGGGCTTCGCCCATGCCGATGTTCACGACGACCTTCACCAGGCGCGGGACCTGCATGACGTTGCCGTAATGGAACTGTTCGGTCAGACCGTTCGTCACTTCCTGCTCGTACTTCTCGCGCAGGCGCGGCTTTTCGGCGGTTGCCTGCGTCATTCGATGTCCTCCCCCGTGCGCTTGCCCACGCGCACAACGGTACCGTCCTCGCGCTTGCGGAAGGTGACGCGCGTGGGCAGGTCGTCGTTGGGGTCGATGAGCATGACGTTGCTGATATGCAAGGGCGCCTCGCGCTCGACAATCTGGGATTGCTGCCCCTGCTGGCGCGCGCGCTGGTGCTTCTTGATGATGTTGACGCCCTCAACGACCACGCGCGAATGCTTGGTCACCATGTGGCGCACGGTGCCGCGCTTGCCGCGATCCTTGCCCGTGATCACGACGACACGGTCGCCACGCTTGATTTTCGCAGGCACTAGAGCACCTCCGGCGCAAGCGAGACGATCTTCATGAAGTTGCGGTCGCGCAGCTCGCGAGCAACAGGCCCGAAGATGCGCGTGCCGCGCGGGTTCTCGCCATCTGCGCCGAGGAGGACGGCGGCGTTTTCGTCGAACTTGATGTAGGAGCCGTCGGCGCGGCCATATTCCTTCGCCACCCGCACGACCACGGCCTTCACAACATCGCCCTTTTTCACGGCGGCGTTCGGCTGGGCAGTCTTCACGCTGGCGACGATGATGTCGCCGGGGCGGGCGTAACGGCGGCGACTGCCACCGAGCACGCGAATGCAGAGCAACGAACGCGCACCCGAGTTGTCGGCCACCTTGAGGCGGGTTTCCTGTTGAATCATGCCTCAGCCTCCTCGGTCTCGGCTTCGGCCTCTGCCTTGGGAGCGAGCTGGACCGTCTGTTCCATCTCGCGGCCGATGGATTCCGGCGCGATCTCGGCGACGTCGCCCTTCGTCAGGATCTCGATCACCCGCCAGCGCTTCTCCTTGGAGATGGGGCGGCACTCCTCAATGCGGACGAGGTCGCCGATGGCGCAGGCGTTGACGTCGTCATGCGCCTTGTAGCGCGTCGTGAGCGTCATCACCTTGTGGTAGAGGCGATGCTTCTTTCGGCGTTCGACCACCACCACGACGGTTTTCTCCATCTTGTTGCTGGCGACGGTGCCCTGGAGGATCTTTTGCTGTCCCATGGGCTATTCCTTCTCCACCAGGGTGTCGAGCTGGCGCTCGCGGCGGATGGTGCGAAGGCGCGCGATGCGGCGCCTCACGTTACGCAGCTCCCGATAATTCTGGAGCTGACGGCTGGCATGTTGGAAACGGAGCGTGAACAGGGCGCGGTAGGCCTCGTTGATCTCCTTATCGAGGGTCGGCTCGTCCCAGCGACGAATCTCTTCGGCGGTTCGTTCGGCCATGGCTTATACCACCATCTCGATGCGCTCGACGATTTTGGTCTGGATGGGAAGTTTGTGGGCGGCGCGGCGCAGGGCTTCGCGTGCGACTTCCTCCGGGACGCCGGCGATCTCGAACATCACGCGGTTGGGCTTGACAATGGCGACCCACTTTTCGGGGGAGCCCTTGCCGGAGCCCATGCGGGTTTCGGCCGGCTTCGCCGTCACTGGCTTATCCGGGAAGATGCGGATCCAGACCTTGCCACCGCGGCGCATGTAGTTGGTCATGGCGCGGCGGGCCGCCTCGATGTGGCGGGAATCGATCCAGGCAGCGCTCTGGGCCTGCAACCCGAACTCGCCGAAGGCGATGTAGTTGCCAGTCTGAGCTTCGCCGGAGCGGCGCCCGCGATGCTGCTTGCGGTGCTTGACGCGTCGGGGTTGAAGCATGGCTTAGGCCTCCCCCTCGCGCTGCACAGCCGCCTGCTGCTCCATCGTGATAGCCGTGTGGCCGGCCGGCAGCGGCGGCGCGGCGGCTGCCACCGCCGGTGCGGCCGCCGCAGCCTCGCCCTCCACCTCGGAGATGACGGGCGCGGCCACCGGCGCGGGGATTTCCATGGGTTCGTCCTCAACGCGGCGCTCGCTGGGCGGCGCCGGAAGAATGTTGCCCTTGTAGATCCAGCACTTCACGCCGATGCGCCCGAAGGTGGTGTGCGCCTCGGCGAAGCCGTAGTCGATGTCCGCTCGCAGCGTATGGCGCGGCACGCGCCCGGATGTCTCGGACTCGCGGCGTGACATCTCCGCGCCGCCGAGACGGCCCGCGATGGCGATGCGCACACCCAGCGCTCCGCGCTGCATCGTGCGCTGCACCGACTGCTTGACCGCGCGCCGGAAGGCCACGCGCCGCTCTAGCTGATCCGCAACGGAGCGGGCGACGAGGTAGGCGTCGAGCTCGGGCGTCCTTATCTCCTGGATGTTGACGCGCACACGGGCGCCGGAGAACCGCTCCAGCGAGTTGCGGAGCTCTTCCACTTTCTGGCCGCCGCGGCCGATGACGATGCCCGGCTTGGCCGTATGGATGGTGACAGTCACGAGGTTGGCGTTGCGGTCGATCTCGACGTGGCTAATGCTCGCGTCGCGCAGCTCGTTGAGGATGTAGCGGCGCAGCTCCAGGTCCTGGTGGAGTCGGACGGTGTAGTCCTTCTCCGCGAACCACTTGGATTCCCAGTCATAAATGATGCCGATGCGAAAACCGTGCGGATGTATTTTCTGTCCCATGGGCTAGCCTTCCCGCTCGTCGAGGATGATGGTGATGTGGCTCGATCGTTTCAGGATCGGGCTGACGCGCCCGCGGGAGCGGGGGCGGAAACGCTTGTTCGTGCGTGCCTCATCGGCGTAGGCACGCTTGATGACGAGGTCTTCGATATCGAGGTCGAAATTGTTTTCCGCATTCGACGCCGCCGAAAGGACGACCTTCGAGACGGATCGGGCGTGGGGCGATTGGACATAGCGCAGCAGGCCCAGCGCCTGGTCCACGCTCAGCCCCGGCAGGCGTTCCAAGATGAGGCGGACCTTGCGCGGCGAAGCGCCGATATCCTTGGCCGAGGCACGGACTTCCATGGTTAGCGCCTCACCTTGCTCTGGCGGTCGCTCTTGGCCACATGCCCGCGGAAGGTTCGTGTGGGCGCGAACTCGCCCAATTTGTGGCCGACCATGTTCTCCGTGATGAAGACCGGGATATGACGGCGCCCGTCGTGGACGGCGATCGTCAGCCCGATCATGTCCGGAAGAATGGTGGACGCCCGCGCCCACGTCTTGATCATGGTCTTGTTGGCGGCGCCACGCATCGCCATCACTTTCTTCTCGAGTGATGGGTGGACGTAGGGCCCTTTCTTGATTGAACGAGACATCGCCTGCTCCTACTTCGTCCGCCGCCGGGCAATAAACTTGTCGGTGCGTTTGTTGTTGCGGGTGCGGTAGCCGAGCGTCGGCTTGCCCCACGGGGTCTTCGGGCCGGGCATGCCGATGGGGGCACGCCCTTCGCCACCACCATGCGGATGGTCGCGCGGGTTCATGACGGAGCCGCGCACTTCAGGCCGCCGCCCACGATGGCGGGTGCGGCCCGCCTTGCCGAGTTTCACAAGCGAATGCTCGAGGTTCCCCACCTGGCCGACCGTGGCGGTGCATTCGATGCGCACGCGCCGCATTTCGCCGCTTGGCAGGCGGACGAGGGCGTAATCGCCTTCCTTCGCCATGAGCTGAGCGGAAACACCGGCGCTGCGCACCATCTGCCCACCACGTCCAGCCGTGAGCTCGATGTTGTGAATCTGCGTGCCAGTGGGCAGGTTCGCGAGTGGCAGGGTGTTGCCGACGCGAATTTCCGCGCCCGGCCCGCTCACCACGGTGGCGCCTACGACCAGGCCGTTCGGAGCGAGCATGTAGCGCTTCTCGCCGTCCGCGTATTGGAGGAGCGCGATCCGGGCAGTGCGGTTCGGGTCATACTCGATCGCCGTGACCTTTGCAGGCACGCCCGCTTTGTCGCGCTTCCAATCGATGATGCGGTAGAGCCTGCGATGCCCGCCGCCACGGTTGCGTACGGTGATCCGGCCCTGCACGTTGCGGCCGGACTTCTTGTTGCCGAGCGAAACCACAAGCGACTTCTCGGGACGCTTTTTCGTGATCTCCGCGAAAGAGTGGCCACTGGAATTGCGCCGGCCGGGGGAGGTGGGCTTGTAGACCTTAATCGGCATCGCCTATATCCCCTCGAACAATTCGATTTTGTCGCCATGCACGAGCGTGACGATGGCCTTCTTCCAGTCGGGCCGGTTGACCACCTTGCGACCGAAGCGCTTCGGCTTGCCCTTCATCTTCATCGTGTTCACTTCCGAGACGCGCACGCTGAAGGCGAGCTGCACGGCTTCCTTGATCTGGTTCTTGTTGGCACGCACGTCGACTTCGAAGACGTACTTATCCAGCCCCGTGAGGACGGTGGATTTCTCCGTGATGATGGGCCGCAGAAGGACCGCGTAGGGGTGCAACTCGCGTGGCATTAGACGGCCTCCTTCTTCTTGCCGCGGGCGGGCTTGAGGTTGTCGCCGCTCCACAGCGCTTCGATGGCGCGCACTGCATCCTCCGTGAGGACGATGAGATGCGCGTTGACGACATCAACGACGTTGAGGTTCGCGGCGGGCACGGCCTTCACGTTGGCGATGTTGCGCGTCGCGATCATGAGGTTGGGCTCATGGGCGCCCGTCACGACGAGCGACCTGCGTTCGACACCAACGGCGTCGAGGGTTTCCTGCATAACCCTGGTCTTCGGTTCGGCGGGCACGAGGCCTTCGACGACGATGATGCCGCCATCGGCGGCGTGGCTGCTGAGCGCGGAACGCAGAGCCAGGCGCCGCATCTGGCGCGGCAGGTCCTTGGCGAAGCTGTGGGCTTTGGGTCCGAAGGCGACGCCACCACCAACCTGGTGCGAAGCACGGATGCTGCCCTGGCGCGAGGCGCCGAGGCCCTTCTGCCGCCGGATCTTCTTCGTCGAACCGCGCACTTCACCCCGGGACTTCGTGTGGGCATTGCCCGCGCGTCGGTTCGCCATCTGGGCCACGTAGGCCTGGTGAAGCACCGAACGGTTCGGTTCGATGCCGAAGACATCGTCCGCGGCCTCGATCTGAGGCAATTCCTTGCCCGCTGTGTCTACGACGTTCAGCTTCATTGCGCCACCCTCCGCGCGGATCGGATGCGCACCACGCCGCCGGGCGGCCCGGGCACGGAGCCCGCCACGAAGATGACGCCGCGGTCATCGTTGCGGGCGACGATCTCAAGGTTGCGGACGGTCACCTGCGCGGCCCCCATGTGGCCCGCCATGCGCGTGCCCTTGTGGACGCGGCCGGGGGTGGTACCGGAGCCGATGGAGCCAGGGGCGCGATGGCGGTCGCTCTGGCCATGTGTCTTCGGTCCGCCGGCGAAGTGATGACGCCGCACGCCACCCTGGAAGCCGCGACCCTTGGAGGTGGCGGTGACATCCACTTTGGCGCCTGGCTCGAAGATCTCCGCGCCGATACGGTCGCCGAGCGAGTAGGCGTCGCCAGCGCCGGGCCGGAACTCCGCGAGATGGCGCAGCTTGAGGTTGCCAGCGGCCTTTAGGTGCCCGGCCTCGGGCTTGTTCAGGCGCTTGTCATCGTGGTAGCCGACCTGGACGGCGGAGTAGCCGTGCTTCTCGGCTGTACGGAAGTCCGTGACAAAGCAGGGGCCGACTTCCACCGCGGTCGTGCCGCGAAGCCGTCCCTTTTCGTCGAACACCTGCACGGTGCCGAGTTTTTTGCCCAAAAGTCCTTCGATGGTCATTGGCGTTACAGCTTGATCTCGATGTCCACGCCGCTAGGCAACTGCAGCCTCATGAGCGTGTCCACGGTTTTTGATGTGGGCTCGAGGATGTCGATGAGCCGCTTGTGGGTGCGGATCTCGAACTGCTCGCGCGAGTCTTTATAGATGTGAGGGCTGCGGATGACGCAGAACTTGTCGATCGTCGTGGGCAGCGGAACCGGGCCAGCGACAGCAGCGCCCGTGCGCTCGGCGGCCTCCACGATCTGCCGCGCCGACTGGTCGAGCAGACGGTGATCGTAGGCCTTGAGCTTAATGCGAATCTGTTGTCGTGCCATAACGGGTCTCCCTGTTGTCCGTCGCTTACGCGATGATCTTTGTAACGACGCCCGCACCAACGGTGCGGCCGCCTTCGCGGATGGCGAAGCGCAGGCCTTCTTCGATTGCGATCGGCTGGATCAGCTCCACGTTCATCAGCACGTTGTCCCCGGGCA
>JBKKBS010000388.1:0-4998 GCA_046713815.1 Tepidiformaceae bacterium | reverse complement strand
CCATCTACGGCAAGCCCGCGACCGAGTTCGCGGCGAAAGTGACGGCCCTCCAGGACGTGCTTGGCCTGCACCAGGACGCGTATGTCGCCATCGACATGCTCGAACGGACAGCGGGGACGATGGCGCGAAAGCTGCCGGCGCCAACCGTGATGGCAATGGGCGCAATCGCCGAGCGCTACCGCCAGGACGCCGCCAACCTGCGCAAGCAGTTCCCGTCCGTCTGGAAGCCCCTCGTCGGCCGCGATTGGGCCCGCCTCCGCCGCTCCCTCGAAGACCGCCGTCCACGGTAGCCATGTCCGCCGCTCGCGCCAGGTCTCGTGCGGCGCGTTCGACGACTATCCGTCTCCGCCAATGTCCAGGTGCGTGGATTCGAACAGCACGTCGGACCGCCGGCCGTGCTCGCGTGCGATTGCGCGCTCCAGTGCCTTCGCTGCCTCCGTCAGGTCCACCATGTCGAGGAGGTCGGGTGCTGTCCGCAGGTACGCATCCGTGAAGAGGGCGTCCGCCATCAGCGCGAGTTGTTCGTGGGCGAACTCCCGGCGGTTGGCCATCGGCACCAGCCGCGGGTGGGTTCCCCGCCAGGCTCGCAGCTCCGCTGCCCGCACGGCGAGCACGCGCCGGGCACGCGAAACGCGTTCCTGGAAATCCCGTAACCAACGGCCCGGGTCTCGCGTCTCATAAGGCAGTGCGAGCGCCGCTCGCAGATGCATACGCGCTTCGTCGAGTGGCATTCCCTGCGACGCGGGCAAGCTCCGCAGCCTGCTCGACCCCCCTGCGCGGGTCGCGCGGGCGCTCATGCGGACACCGTCGCGGGCAACCGCTCGGCCGCGTCCGCGGTGATCGGCACGGTGACGAACCCGTGCGCCCAGCGTCGACTGTCCGGGTGAAACTGCATGTCTGCCTGGACGGGGCCGCACTCGACGCAGGCGTCTCGACGTTCGGAATGGATGGAATGGCGCATGCAGGTTCCTCCTTTGCGTACGCGGCGAGGCCATGCGGCGTGCGCATGGAGCGCCTGTTCGGACTGGGAGGCAACTGTTGTCGCCTCCGAACGCCTGCGGGGTTAGCTGACGGGTTCGGCGTCGAAGGTCGCCTATGCGCAAAAGTGCGCAATTCACCCCAATCGGTTGGGTCCCCCGTTCCCGGCTCGTGCCGGGATTCGGCGATGTTTACGCTAGCACGCGTGGGGGCTTGCTCTGGGAAAGATCAACGGGCCTCGCGAGAATGCGACACATCTGTAATGGATATTCGCGGGTCAGCCGAAAACGGTTTCATGAGGCGGCCAATTTCCTTGGCCCCCCGTTGCCGGCGCTTACGGAATGGAGCCGGAAGGGCAAGCGCCCGGTGGGCCGACGTTACTCGTGTCCCTCTTCCTCTGCTCCAGAGTCGATGCCCGCTTCGTCCATCAGCCACTCCCAAACGTCGTGCGAGAAGTCGTGGTGGTCATCGTGCGCCTTCTTCGCCAATTCACCGGCCCTGGCCAGGTCCGGGTTGTCGCTTTCGAGGACCGCCGCGAGTTCGCCGAACGTCCGTGCCAGGGCGTCCGCTCGCACGTCGAGGTCGTTTTCGCCGGGCCAGTCCGTGAGTTTTGTCACGGCCTGGAGGTGAAGAGCCGTGGTCCGCGCCGTCGCCGGGACCTCCTTTTCCTCGTTGATGGACGTATCGATGGCGTGGAGGCCGGCCTTATCGAGGAAGTCCGTTGCCGTGGCAATCTCGCCCTCGGCCGACCCCCCCTTCTCGAAGCGGCCGCCGCAGGCCGCGGCCATCAGCGCGATAGAGGCCACCGTGAGGGCGGCCGTCAGAGTGCGCACGGGAATGCTGAACATGAGGAGACTCCTTCTTCATTGGGGCGCGGGGACACTGCCCGTCGCAGGTCAGGCCAGCGCCAGGCCGCGCGGCGGCGGCACCGGAGGCTCGACCTGTGCCGGCCTTCCGGGACGCCACGCCCACATCGCCGCGGGCACCAGTAGCCCGCTCAGGCCCAGCAGCGCGATCGCCTTGCTCACGACGGCAACACCAACGCTTACCGGGGCCGGCGGCGCGTCGCTGCACGACGGTTCGCCGTGACAATGGCTGCCGTGCTTGCCCGCGTCCGCACGCTGTGCGTGATTCTCCGCGGCCATGCCAACCGCCAGGAACGACCCGCTGCCAGGCACCGGTACCCGCACGGACCAGTGCCCCAGCCACAAGAGTGACGGCAACATCCCGGCCAACAGCGCCCACGACGCGAACGACGACCGCCTCTCACGAGCCCATCCGCTGCGAAGCATCACATTCACGCAGACGAGAATAGCGTCAACGAGCGTCATCAGATAGCAGCGCCGCCGCCCGCCCCTATGCGCCTGAGCCGTCAAGGGCGGCGCGACGTGCAGAACCACGTCCCGATGCCAATGACGGTCAAGAGCGGTGCGAGGATGAAGAGCAAGCACTCAGAGCCGGGTTCCGTCGCGCGGCCGGTGCGGAAATTACCAGGTCCCGTCGAAGTAACGATCGGATATGGCTGTACCACTGGCCCTCGGGCTCGCCGCGATAAAAGACGAGCAATCGATTCGGACGCCAGATCCCACCGGGGTCGTGGTTCAGTCCAAGGATCAGGTACTGTCCGGTGGGTTCTTCGTCGAACACGCCACACGCTCCGCCGCCGCCCATCCATGCTGTTCTCGTGCCATCCAGGGAGAGTATTGCGAGGCTCGTGAGGTCGACGAACTCCGTCGGCGCGGGCCCACCGCCCTTCCAGACTTCTTGGACATCGAACCGGAGAAAGATTGGCACCAACGGGTTGAAGTTTTCGCCCGTGTCCACTGTCGTGCGCTCCCAGGAAGTCACGCGGCCGGCGACGCTCACCTCTGAGTCCCGCACCGCATCGAAGTCGCCTCCTCCGCTGCAGGCGAGCGCAGAGCGCGACACGAGCGCCAGGGATGCGATCCCAACGACCGCAAGCAATGCCCATATCAGTGACGGTCTCATGTTCATCCTAACGTCGGCCAAGGCCACCAAGTTCCGAGCGAGTCACCGCTTCCGCGACGAGCGCACGATCGCGACAGTCCCGCCTGCGAACGCCATCACGAGGATACCTACCAGCACCACGTCTCCCCAGGGCACCGTCCGCGTGGAGGCGGCCAGCGCCGTCCCGGTGCCAACCGCGGGCGCGACCGGAAACGACGCGCGGACCTCCGCGATCGCGGCATCGTACTCCGGCCCCGCGCCGTTGCCGGTATCGGGCGGGCCCGGCGCAGCAGCATCGGGTCTAATCCGCAGCCTTGCGAGTGCGATCGGCACGTCACAGCAATTGAACTTGTCGACTTCGCCTTCGAGTGCCCAAACGTACGTCCAGATCTCACGGTCCGGGCACTCGCCGTAGTAGCCCTTCAGTGGGGCCTTAAAATTACCGCCGTCGTCAGCGGTAATGCGGATCGCCTCGTTCTCCACGAAGGCGCCCGGGTGTGTGAGCGTGTATGTCGCGCGCGGCTTGAATCGGCGCCCGACCATCACGGCATGTTGACCGCATGTGACCGTCGCCTCGAGTGACGTGAGGTTCGGCCCGGACGGATTGCTCCCGGTTGCGATCTCCGCCATGCGAACCGCACGCACGTAATCTGGGCCCTCAAGTGCATCGCCGACAAAGGGCGCGACTCGCGGACCGGTGCGATAGGTGCCGTTCGTGTTCTCGAACCCGGCCACGATCCGCTTGTTCACCAGCTCGGCCTGCAGCTGCCCGCAGACCGACGGAATGCCAGGTTTGAGCCTGTCATCCACGAACACAATCTGCTCGCCGGCCGATGCCCCTCGATGTCCCTTGGACACGCTCATTGTGTAGCGAAAAGCCTCTCGGTTCACCTCAGGATCGGGCAGCCGTTCTACGGTGGTCACATGGCCTTCCACGACAACAGGCATCTCCGCCATCGCTTCCCATGGCGGCGGGCCCGAGCACGCGTACGCGTTCCGTACGTCACGCGTCGCCGCCATCAGGGCCGCGGCTGCCACTACCACCACGACCATCGCCAGCTGCTTCATGGAACCTCCGTCAGTGGTAGAACGTGCGCCGTCGCCTGATGGTTCCCTCGCTTGTGTAACTTCTCCGCGGACGAGACGTAAATTCTCGTCGCCAGGCCGCTAAACTCAGACTACGTCCGGTCTCGGCTGCGACAGCGACTCCAGTAGCGCACGCTGTTGCGCGTTCACACGACGCGCGAAGCCGTATCGCTCGACATCGAGGATGGCGTCGATAATTCCCAGCGGGAACATCGCGCGCGGGTCGCCCCCGGGGAGCTGCGTGCGATGCGAAGCGACCGCTGCCAGCTTCGCCTCCCGCACCGTGGAAATATCGCTCTCCCAGTCCCATGTCTCCGAACCGATCGCCTCCGCAGCCGGGTCCGGGGGGATCCCCATCATGCCAATGCACTTCTCATACTGGGGCACGAACAGCCCCTTCGGGAACACCGCGAAGAGCAGCGCGCGCGCTTCGCCCGCCGTCGCGAAGACCGTCTCCACCGCGCGGTGCAGGGCTACGTGGTCGGGGTGGCCATACGCGCCATCTCCTCCGAGGGTGACGACGAAGTCGGGCCCAGTCTCCCGGAGCGCCTCGTCACAGCGGGCGATCAGGGCTCCCGTCTGGCGCCGCAGTCCCCCGTCGGGCAGCCGCCAGAACTCGGGTGCCTCTGCCCCCAGCGCCCGGCACGAAGTCCGTAACTCGGCCTCACGCGCCAGCCCCACGGCCTCGGCCCCCAGCGGGCCGCCGTCGTGCCGCTTGCCCTTTTCTCCACTGCTCGCGCAGTGCACCACCACCCGCCACCCCCGTTGCGTCGCAAGCGCCATCAACCCGCCGAACGCATACGACTCATCATCCGGGTGGGGCACGATCACGAGCAACGTCGTCACCCGGCGATTCTCATCCTCGTCCGGCTCCCCTGTCGATGACCGGGGCGCCCGCTCCGCCCTGAGATTGCCACGCGCGCGGTACTCGACTCCCCTCTCCACCGCAGTGGAGAGGGGTCGGGG
>JBKKBS010000387.1:0-2843 GCA_046713815.1 Tepidiformaceae bacterium | reverse complement strand
TGAAGGCTATGGTGATTGCGCGGCCGGGCGGGCCCGAAGTGCTCGAATATCGTGACATCCCGGATCCCCTCCCGGGGCCAGACGACCTCCTCGTGCGCGTGAAGGCGGCGGGCCTCAACCGCGCGGATCTTTTGCAGACGCGCGGCGGCTACCCCCAGCCGGGCCGGAAGCCGGAGTTCGACGTGCCGGGGCTCGAGTTCGCGGGCGAGGTGTTGGCCGTCGGCGAGCGCGTTGAGGGCTGGGTCGTTGGCGACCGGGTGATGGGCCTGCTCTCCGGGGAGGGATACGCGGAACAGGTCGTGGCGCAAAGCCGTCTGGCGATGCGAGTGCCCGCGAATCTCTCCTGGGCAGAGGCGGGAGGCACTCCCGAGGTCTACATCACGGCACACGACGCGCTCCTCCAGGCGGGCTTCACGGCGGGCGAAACAGCGCTCGTGCACGCAGCCGGTTCGGGCGTGGGAGTGGCGCTCATTCAGATCGCGAAGATGATGGGCGCGTCACTCGTGATCGGCACGGCCGGGTCGGTCGGGAAGCTCGACCGGGCAAAGGCTCTGGGGATGGACGTTGGCGTGAACTACCACGAGGCGGACTTCGCGGAGCGCGTGCGTGAAGCGACGGGTGGCCGCGGCGTGGATGTCGTCCTCGACTCAATCGGCGCGGAGTACCTCGAGAGGAACCTACAGAGTCTCGCGCTCAAGGGTCGGATGGTGGTCTACGGGCTCATGGGCGGAGCGGTGACGCAGGCGAACATCGGCATGCTCCTGCAAAAGCGCGCGAGGATTATGGGCACCACGCTCCGCGCGCGGCCGCTTGAGGAGAAGGGCGCCGCCACGCGCGCATTCGAGAAAAGCGTACTTCCACATATCGCGAGCGGGCGGATCAAGGTCGTCGTCGACCGCACGTTTCCGCTCAGTGAAGCTGCGGCGGCGCAGGAATACATGGCATCCAACGCAAATTTCGGGAAGATCGTCCTTGCAATCCCGTAACAATTTCGCATGTGCGCCGTCAGTAAGGCAGGGAACCCGGCCCACTCGGTGGGCTGTATCTTGTTGCCCCGGATGTGACTGATGACCGCTATCCTCCGCCTTGCGCTGCTCGCGTCGGCGGCCTTTGCGCTCGTGCTTATCAGTTCGCCGGGCGCCGCGCAGGCTCCAACGACGGGCTATATCGTCGTCCTTCAGCCGGGGAGCGATGCGCCCGCGGAAGCGACCAAGGCAGCCCGGGACCACGGCGTAGCGGTTTCGCACGTCCTACGAGCATGCGCTCACCGGCTACGCCTTCAAAGGTTCTGCTCGGGCCCTCGAAGCGATCAAGAAGAACCGCAACGTGGCCTACGTCTCCGCAGACCTGGAAGTGTCGATCACGGAGAAGCCCGTCAGCGGGGGGCCGACGATCCAGGCGCAGAGCCTGCCTACGGGCGTGCAACGCATCGGCGGGCCGCCGATCTCGGGCAACACCGGCGCGGGCGTCGGCGTGGCCGTGATCGATACGGGCATCCAACTGAACCACCCGGATCTCAGTGGCGTTCAGTCTGGCAAGAACTGTGTCCGCCCTGGGAAGAACGCCGCCGACGATAACGGTCACGGCACACATGTGGCGGGCACGATCGCCGCCAGGAGCAACACGGTCGGAGTTGTAGGTGTGGCCCCCGGCGCGACCCTGTACGCGGTGAAAGTCCTGAACGCGGCTGGCTCCGGGTCGTGGTCGGGCGTGATCTGCGGGATCGACTGGGTGACGGCGAATGGCCCGGGAACCACCAGGAACATCGCGGTGGCGAACATGAGTCTCGGTGGCGGTGGCAGCGCGACGCCGTCGAACGCGGACTGCACGAACGGCAACAACGACGCTCTGCATCAAGCGATCTGCAAGTCGGTTAAGGCCGGCGTCACATATGCCGTCGCGGCGGGCAACAGTGCCGCCGATGCGGCAGGATTCGTGCCGGCCGCATATGCAGAAGTGATCACGGTGTCCGCGCTCGCCGACTTCGATGGCCTATCTGGCGGCCTCGCGGCTGCTACCTGCCGCGCGGACGTGGACGACACGCTCGCGGACTTCTCGAACTTCGGCGCGGACGTAGACATCGCCGCGCCGGGCGTCTGCATCCTCTCGACGTGGAAGGGCAGCGCCTACAGCACGATCAGCGGCACGAGCATGGCATCTCCGCATGTCGCCGGAGCCGCCGCGTTGTGGGTGGCGGGGCATGCCGGAACGACGCCGGCGTTGGTGAAAGCGGCATTGGTTGCGACCGCCACGGGGTCGCCAATAACCGGAGATCCCGACGCGTTCAAGGAAGCCGTCCTCAACATTTCGGTGGGTTTCTAAGGCGACGGACCGCTCCGCCGCCTTGAAAAAGATGGCCCCCGTCGCACGGATCGTCTCCCCCTCTCCCCCGCCGTGGAGAGGGGGCCGGGTGGTGAGGGGGAACGTCGTCCGACCCGCAGCGCTGTCACCACGTCATCCCGGTCCCCGCGCGTCCGCGACATCCGCTCTCTCCTCACCGACGGGGGAGTCGGTGGGCGTCTTCTCGCCTACTTCGCGTAGGTCGCGCCGCCAGCCGCCGCCTTGACGCTCGCTTCCATGATGTTCTTGGCGACCGGGCCCTCCCAGCGGTCGAATACGGTGCCGTTCTTATCGACAACATAGACGACGGGCTCCGTAATCGAACCATCCGGTTGCGCGAGCCACTCGTTCACCGTGGGGTTGATGAGCTGCTTCTTGAAGTCGCGCCATATCTCGATGTGGACGAAGTCCACACGGTCCTTATATGCGTCCCGCAGCGCCTCGACCTCTTCGTTCACAGGCCCGCAGAAACGTGATGTGCAGAAGGCGGGCGTGGAGAACAC
>JBKKBS010000386.1:0-3291 GCA_046713815.1 Tepidiformaceae bacterium | reverse complement strand
GGTTACCACGTTTCTCCCCTCCTCATCCATGGCGTACTCTCGCCGGATGGAGTCGGCCTGGCAGCCGGGGATCCCGTCGTCATGCGGAATGTGCGGGGGGAGTGGATCTGGGCGGTGGCGGCGCATGTGGTCGAGGACCGGGGCGATTTCGTGGCGCTGTACGTGCAGCCAGGCAATGGTATGAGCCGCATGGGCGATGCAGACGGCAATCTTACTCGTGCATTCGTGGAGGAGACGACGCGCGTTCCTGGCGCCTGGGTCGAGCACGATTGCCTCAATCCTCATCCGGGAGGGCGACCGTCACGCCACGGATCTGTTCTGGGCAATGGGCTTGGAAGGACGAAGACGAGTTCGAGTACGGCATCCGTGGCGGCTGGTACACGCCAGAGATGTTGGTTGAGCTGAAGGCGTACGGTGTGCGCGTGTGCTCGAGGATGTCACGGCGCGACGGCCGCCGTTCGACCAGCCGTGGGACGCGTGGCGACCGGATCCAGCGTGGCGGCCGATACCGTTGCCAACCGGGTGGGACGAACGACAGCGCGCAGCGTTGGCTAGTTCGAGTCTCCGCCCGCCGTTACCGTAGGAGGCCGGGCACAGGCCCGACGGAGTACCCAGTGACATCTCGGATTGACGGGCGGCAACCAAACGAGCTGCGTCCTGTGACCATTCAGCCCAACGTCCTCGACTTCGCCGAAGGGAGCTGCCTGGTCGAGTTCGGCAGGACGCGCGTGCTCTGCGCGGCCTCGGTGGAAGACCGTCAGCCGCCGTTCCTGCGGAACACTCCGAGCGGCTGGGTAACGGGCGAGTATTCGATGCTCCCGCGAGCCACGCTGACGCGCAATCAGCGCGAAGTAGAGCGCGGGCGTCCGGGCGGACGCACCCAGGAGATCCAACGCCTCATCGGCCGCTCGCTGCGCGGCGTCGTCAACATGGAGCTGCTCGGCCCGCGCACGATCACCGTGGACTGCGACGTGCTCCAGGCGGACGGCGGGACGCGCACGGCTTCGATCACCGGCGCATGGGTCGCGCTGCAGCTCGCGGCGAGCAAGCTGGTCAAGGCGGGGACCATCTCCGAATTGACGATCACGTCGCAGGTGGCCGCCGTGTCTGTGGGCATCCAGCGCGGGGTTGCTCTACTCGACCTCTGTTACGAGGAGGACTTCGCGGCCGAGGTCGATTTCAACGTGGTCATGACCGGCGCGGACGAGTTCGTCGAGGTGCAAGGCACGGCGGAGCACAAACCGTTTTCGCGCGCGGGCATGGACCAGATCGTCGATCTCGCGCGCGACGGCATCTTGCGGCTGTTCGAACTGCAGCGCGAAGCCCTGGCGAAGGGTCAGGCGTAGGGGCCAAGGTGGGTGCCGCCGACGATGTGGAGATGACCGTGCTCCTGGCTCTGCATGCCGTGGTAGCCGAAGTTGGAGAGCAGGCGAAAGCCGTTGGGGCAGACCTGCGCGCCGATCTGGGCCGCGATCGCGCCGACCTTGCCGATGTCCTCGGCCCAGAGTTGCGACTGCGTCTTATGCTCCTTGGTCATCGCCAGGAGCATGACGGGGACCCAACGGAGGATGTTCTGGATGACGATCACGTCGTCGTCCTGGTAAATGACATTCGCCGGCTCGTTACCGGCGACGATCTTGCAGAACACGCAGTATGGCGGCATGGGAGTGTAGCCATCTTAGGTTCGCGCCCAAGCTGGGACAAACGGCGATTACGCATGGAGGCCGCCTGATGCCCCAGATTCTGCCCCTTCGAGGTCTGCGCTACAGCGGCGCCGCGGGCGGCCTTTCGGACCTGCTCGCGCCGCCCTATGACGTTATCTCAGCGGCCCAGCAGGAAGCTTTGGCGGGCCGAAGCCCCCACAACGCCGTCCACCTCGAACTCGCGGAGGGGGGCGAGGAACGGTACGCGCATGTGGCAGCGCTCGTCGCGGAGTGGGAGAATGCGGGCGTCCTTATGCGGGACGATGAGCCCATGCTGTACATCTACGAGCAGCGGTTCACGGAGGCCGGGCGAGACTACACGCGCCGCGCGGTGATCGTGGGCGTGGAGGCGCAGCCATGGGAGGAGGGGGCGGTCAAGCCCCACGAGTTCACGATGTCGGGCCCGAAGGAAGACCGCCTGAAGCTGCTCGAGGCGACGCGGATCCAGTTCAGCCCGGTGTTCATGATTGCGCGCGACCGGGCAGGGCAGCTCGCGCAGTTCCTGGAGCAAATGATCGCGGCCACGGAGCCTACGGCTGAGGCAACGACCGCCGACGGTGACCACCGCTTCTGGGCGATCGAGGCCGGGCGCTACGAGATGCGGTTTCTCGCGCCGCTGTTGAGCGAGAGCTTCTACATCGCCGACGGACACCACCGCTACGAGACGGCAGTGACCTACAAACAACGCCTGGCCGAGCGCGGCGAACGGCTTGAACGCGACCATCCCGCGCGCTTCGCGCTCACGGCGGTGGTGGCTGCGTCCGACCCCGGCCTCATCATCCGGCCCATTCACCGCGTGGTGCCGAGACCCGCGCCCGCCGACTGGGCGGACCGGATCGCGAGTGAGTTCGCAATCACGCATATCAAGACCATCGGCGACGAGGAGATGGCCGTGACCGAGCTGGGGCAGGCGATGGAGAACCATCCAGGCGCTATCGCCGCCATCGGGCTGGAGCCACGGCAGGTGCACCTGCTGACGCCCAGGGCGGGCGTGAGCAACGCCGCGACGCCGCCTGACCGCAGCGCGGAGTGGGCGGCGATCGCGCCGAACGTGCTCCGATATGGCGTGTTGGGGCCGCTCTGGGGAATGACGGACGACGATCTGCGGGCTGGCGCCGTCGAATACACCCACGAGGCGCACGAAGTGCTGGCGCGAGTGGCGAGGGATCCGGGTACGACGGGTTTTCTCTTGCGGCCCGTGGGTATCGACGAGGTCATGCGATTGGCCGACCAGGGTGAGCGCATGCCCCAGAAGTCGACGTTTTTTCATCCCAAACTGGGCACCGGACTCGTTTTTCACCCGCTCTATCCGTAGACGCCGCGGGCCAAATGGATGCCTGTGTTCCAACCGTCCCCGCCTGGCTGATCGCCGTCAGGCGAGGCACGCACAGCAGGCAAGATCCCATGCTCCCTGACTGTGGCGCTGCGCGTATCATCGTGAGTCAAGGCGCGAAGGAGGCCCCCAATGCTGACCACGGAATTGACGCGGAGACTCGGAATCGAGCACCCGGTCGTGCAGGCCGGGATGGGAGGCTGGGCCGGATGGCAACTCGCCTCCGCCGTTTCCAACGCAGGCGCGCTCGGGACG
>JBKKBS010000385.1:0-6428 GCA_046713815.1 Tepidiformaceae bacterium | reverse complement strand
GACAAAGGCGCTGCTGGCGAACGCGAGGACCGCTCGGGTGGGATCATCGATGAACGCGTCCGCGCTGCGGGTCACGAGGTCGTGCGCCGGGAGGTCGTGGCCGACGAGCGGGCGACCATATCCCGCTCGCTCGCCGAATGGTGCGAGGGGGGTATCGCCGACGTCATTATCACGACGGGGGGTACAGGCCTGACCGCCAGGGACGTCACGCCTGAGGCAACGCGCGACATCGCCGAACGCGATGTGCCCGGCATACCCATCGCCCTCGCTCTCTCCGGCCTTGAGAAGACGCCCTACGCCGCTCTCACGCGCGGCGTCGCCATCACGCGCAAAAGCACGCTCATCGTGAACCTCCCCGGCAGCCCCAAAGCGGTCGAAGAAGGCCTCGCCGTCATCATCCCCCTCATCTCGCACATCGCCGAGCTGTTGAGCGGACCGGTGGAACACGGGTAGGGCCGAGGCTGACTTTAGGGACGCGCCCGCTCCTTGCCAGTCGCGGCTCTGACCCGGTCACATGGTTGCGGTTGAATCGTGAATCGTGAATCGTGAATCGTGAATTGCGAATCGACGTCCTCACTCTGTTCCCCGACGCCTTCCGTGGGCCGCTCGACGTCTCGATCATCCAGCGCGCCCGTGACGCGGGGCTACTCGACCTCCATCTCCACGACATCCGCGAGCACGCCCCGGACAAACATCGCACCGTCGACGACTACCCTTTCGGTGGCGGCCATGGCATGGTCCTGCGCGTCGATGTGCTCGTCCCGGCGCTCGAGCACGTCCAATCACTGGCCGAGAAGCCCGGTTACGTCATCTACCTTTCGCCCCAGGGCGACGTGCTCAACGACGCGCTCGTCCGTCAGCTCGCGGCGCATGAGCGGCTGATCCTCGTCGCCGGTCGCTACGAGGGGGTCGACGAACGTTTCGTCGAACACTGCGTCGACCGCCAGGTCTCGATCGGCGACTACATCCTCACAGGCGGCGAACTGCCCGCGATGGTGCTGATCGATGCCGTTGCCCGCCACATCCCCGGGGCCCTCGGTGACGAAGCGTCGCCGGAGGATGAGTCGTTCGCCAATGGCCTCCTCGAGCACCCCCATTACACTCGGCCCGCGGAGTACCGCGGCTGGACCGTGCCGGACGTGCTGAGCGGGGGTAACCACGCGCTAATCGAAGCGTGTAAGCAGGATCAGCGGCTGGCCCGCACGGCCGCTCGCCGCGATGACCTCATGGACGCGCAGCGCCCGTCACTGCGCGCGATCGACGAAATTGACGAGATGGGGGATTACGCGCTCCACGTTTCGTTCCAGATGCTGAAGCGACGGTGGTTCGAATTGAAGCGCCAGGATCGCGAGACCGGCCTGCGCCTGATGTTCATCGCGTGGTACGCCGCTCAGCCCCCCGGTGCCACCGGGATCGCACCCGGCGAAGACACAGGGATCACTCTCCGCTCAGTCTTCAAGCAGATGGGCGGAGAGAAGTCTGATGACGCGGAGATGCTCTTCGTCGCAGGCCAACTTCTCGGCTCCGGCGAGGGCGGCTTCCTGCTCGCGGGCACGGACGCGAAACCGGATAAGTGGACGCGGACCGGTCACCGTTGCCTCGCTCGCGCCCGCGAATTGCGGCCACGCGGATTCGCTCCCCAGCACTTCGCTGGCCGCGGAGCGATGGGCGCCTACTTCGCGCGCATGCTGAGAGACGACGGCTGGACATTGGGATAGCGAGGCTATTGCGCAGACACGATCACCTGCAGGTGGGCTTCCTGGCTCTGTTCGCGCGCGCCTGCGACGATGCCGCGCACTGGCCGCAAGTCGTCGTAGTCCCGTGCGAAGCCAACGGGAATGTATCGTTCGTCGGTCAGCTTTCCCGACGTTGGGTCGAGGCCTATCCAGCCGACATCTGACCGCCAGACCTCCACCCAGGCGTGCATGGCCTCCGCCTCCACCACGGTCGTAAGGTCCCGGGAGGCGAAGAGATATCCGCTTACGTACCGGGCCGCCCATCCCCAGCAGCGCAGTTGGGCGATGAGCGCGTGCGCGAAGTCCTGGCAGACGCCGCTTCCCATGGCGAGAAAATCCTCCAGGGGGGTCGAGGCCGTCGTCGTCCCCAGCCGGAAGAGGAAGCGCTGCGGCATCCACTGCAGCAGGCTTTCCACCGCATCCCAGCTGGCCCCCTCGTCACTGAATTGCCAGCCCCAGCCGTGGACGGCGGATAACGGCACATGCGGACTGTCGCGCCGATACATAGACGATTCGTCCGGCGCCAAATCCGCCTCAGCCGGGCGGACGCTCGTTGTGACTTCGGCGGCGATGGTGTACCGGGCTACCGAGGCAACGTGGTCGACCTCCACGAGGTCGACGGCGGTGCCGAACCCGTCGACGTACGAGGTCACGACTTTCCCGGGAGTGGGCTCGACGCGCGCGGAGTGGACGACCAGCCCTGGCCGCGTGACGGGCCGCATGCGGAGCGCCGTCAGACTACGCCTGCTCGGCGGTTCATACTCGTAACTGGTGGTGAATTCGAGGCTAAGCCGCACGGCCGGTTGCCCCGAAAAATGACTCTGAGAGCGCCTGGCTCAGACGCGCGAGATCTCTCTGCGCCTCGCGCATGAACTCGTGCAGGCCCTGCTGCAAGAGCGAACCAACGGACTCGTAGACGAGGCGCGATTGGAGCGCGGTGAGCGTCCGCATAGGCAGATTGCGCAGCGCCGGGTCGGCGCCTTTCGTGGCCCGGTCGATCGCCTCAAGCAACGGATCGAGGCTGCCGCGGAGAGAACGGGGGAAGGTGTTGTCGAGCAGCAAGAAGGCGATCACGCCCGAGGCGTCCACGCCAGCGGTGTGGGTGCGCCGGTATGCTTCGTAACCGGACACGCTGCGCAGCACGGCCGCCCACTGGTAGTGATCAACCGGTCCCCCGACCTCTTCCAGCGACTGCATGAGCAAGTGGTACTTCGAGTCGACGATGCGGGTGATCATGTCGGCCCGTTCAAGCAGTCGCCCCGACTTGAGCCAGTACCAGCCTTCGTCGTGGAGCGATGTTGCTTCGGCCGTGCCGTGGAAGAGGTTTGCCCCTTGCCGGATTACGTCGCAAAAGTCGTAGAGGCCATCGGCCATCACGAGGTGCACATTCCGGTTGGCAGTCGTGTGGTAGAGGCGGTTGACCGCCACCCATGTCTCGCTCGAGAGGAAGTCGCGGGCGCCGCGCGCGCTTTCGCGAGCCTGGGTGACGGCCGAGAGAATGGAGGACGCATTGCGCTCGTCGAAGGTGAGAAACTCGATCACGCTCTCCTCGTCCGCAGCCGCGTAGAGGGTGGCGTAGATCCCTTCCAGGCCGAGCGTGGAGATCAGCGCTTGCCAGGTGTTGGTGGCGCCCAGGATCTCATCTTCGTGCGGTTCGAGTTTGCCATGGTAGGCCACGTCGAGCAGGCGCGCGGTATTCTCCGCGCGTTCCACATGGCGGCCAAGCCAGAACAACGACTCCGCCACGCGGCTAAGAAGGGCCACCGTTTGCCAGCACCCACGTATCCTTGCTGCCCCCGCCCTGGGACGAATTTACGATATACGAACCCTCCTGCAAGGCAACCCGCGTCAGGCCCCCGGGCAGCACCCACGGCTCCACGCCGTCATAGAGGACGAACGGTCTCAGGTCCACGCGGCGGGGCTGAAAGGCGCCATCCACCACCGTCGGACAGGTCGAAAGGCGGACGAGCGGCTGGGCGATGAATCCGGCGGGATTTTCCGTAATCGCCTCGCGCGCCTCCTGGAGTTCCGCGTCGCTCGCATACGGTCCGATTACGACGCCATAACCCCCGGACGC
This sequence comes from Tepidiformaceae bacterium, assembly GCA_046713815.1. GTDB lineage: Bacteria > Chloroflexota > Dehalococcoidia > Tepidiformales > Tepidiformaceae > JBBDMZ01. Next base: position 2,615 of record JBKKBS010000385.1, on the reverse strand, counting down.
ATTCGCGGGTTTCACGACGAGGTCTTGCAAGTGGGCGAGCATGTGCTCCCGCTCCGTGGGGTCAGCGCCACGAAAGGTGGGGACGTTCGGCAGGATCGGCTCCTCTCCCAGGTAGTAGCGGATCATGCCGGGGACGTACGGGTACACGGACTTGTCGTCGGCGACGCCGGTGCCCATCGCGTTTACCAGGCACACCTTGCCCGCGCGATAGAGGTCGAACATCCCCGGCACGCCGAGCACCGACTCGGGGCTGAAGTTGAGCGGATCGAGGAATTGGTCGTCGACGCGGCGGTAGACGCAGCCGACGGCCACGGCGCCGCGCGTCGTCTTCATCACAAGGCGCCCGTCGCTCACGGCCAGGTCGCGGCCTTCGACGAGCTGCACGCCCATCTGCTTCGCGATGAAGGTGTGCTCGAAATAGGCGGAGTTGTAGATGCCCGGCGTGAGGAGGACGACGGGGTCCTTCGGGAACCAGCGGCGCACGCTGTCGTGGAGCCGGTTGCAGTAGTCCGCCACCCGGCGCACACCCGCGTCGCCGAACAGGGTCGGGAACGTGCGTGTGCTGATCGCACGGTTTTGCATGACGTAGGAGACCCCGCTCGGCGTGCGCAGGTTGTCTTCGAGAACATAGACCGTGCCATCGGCGTCGCGCACGAGATCGATGCCCGCGATGTGCACCCAGACCCCGCCCGGGGGGGTGAACCCTCGCACGGCCGGCTCATAGCCGGGCGATTCGAACACGGCCTCCGCGGGCACCACGCCGTCGCGGACGATGCGCTGATCGTTGTATACGTCCTGGAGAAACGTGTTGAGCACCACGACCCGCTGCTTCAGTCCGCGTTCGAGGCGCTGCCACTCGCGGGCATCGATGATCCTGGGAACGAGATCGAAGGGGAAGATGCGCTCGATCCCGGCGCCTTCGCTATAGACCGTGAACGTGATTCCCGACTCCATGAAGGCGAGGTCAGCGCGGCGCTGGCGATCGGCCAGGTCTCCCGTGGTCAGGCCGTCGAGCGCTTCGACGAGTCGCCGCGCGTGCGGGCGCGGCACACCCGGCGCTTCGAACACCTCGTCATAGCCCACACCGGGGTCATAGCTGTCCCACAGGCCCATTTGCCAAGGAAGGTACCAGTGGCGCGTTTCAGACGGATTACGGCGGTCCTCCGGCACTTCACGCATTGTTGCGATTCCCCGTACGCTGGAGGCATGTCGCAAGCTCCCTCGGCCATGATCTATTTGCCTCCGGGCGTCATTCCTCCCGCGGCCTCGGTCCCGCAGGGTATGGCGCCGTCGGGCATCCCCTTCGACCGTGCATTCTTCGAGAAGCTTCTACCGCAGGCCGTACAGGTCTTCTGCAACAGCGTCGGATGCCATGTGCCTCGCGTCGAGGTCTACACGATGGACGGATCCACTCACTTCGTGAACGGCATCTCAGGCGTGACCGACACGTTTGTCGCTCTCCAGACCTCGCGCGAGGAGCACGACCACCCGATGCAGGTGTTCGTCCCCTACCAGACGATCTTTCGGGTCGAGATTCATCCCGAGTCGGACGACGGGCGCCGCAAGCTCGGCTTCACGCTCGGCGCGGATACAGCTCCCGCAATCCAACTCGCCGCCCCCTCGGTAGAGGAATCGCCCGTTCCTGCTCTTGCGCCTGATCCCAAGGCGACGACCCAGCCCCGGCTGCGGGAGCAAAAGGGGAAGCGAAGGAGCCGCGAGGCGTAGCCGCGTCGCGCTCGTTCGGGGTGGGCGTCGTGGTTCGCTTAAGCGGGGTGGGAGCGTGGCTTCCGAGACTTGAAGTTTTCGCCGCCTGACGGTCGTAGGGGCCGACTGCCGTCGGCCCGGCTGCCTGCGGCACGCTGAGGGTGGGCAGCAGCCGACCCCTACGATCGGGATGACGAGGCTACGAAGCGCGCTGGAGATCGCCGCCACCCGCCGCGCGTCACAATGACGCCCACCCATTCCCTTTTCGGGCACTCCTCCTGTCATCGGCTGTCAACAGAACATGCGTACTACCAGCACAATCTGCGACAATAGGCGGCCATGGCGCGACGATCCTCCACCCTTGAGCGGCCAGCGGCCACCGGCGACAGCGCACTTGCGCGCTTTTCGCCAATTGCGCGGGCGTGGTTCGCCGACAGCTTCGCGGCTCCGACGAAGGCACAGGAGCTGGGTTGGGAGGCGATCGCCTCGGGGGAGCACACGCTCCTGCTGGCGCCCACCGGCTCCGGCAAGACGCTGGCGGCCTTCCTCTGGGCGCTCGACCAGCTAGCGAGCAAGCCGCTCGAGAATCGTTCGGTCGCGCGGGCGGCCGGCCGGAGATCGCGGATTGCCCCCGATCGCGTGAGGCTCGGCGTGTCGACGCTCTACATCTCGCCGCTGAAGGCGCTGTCGTATGACATTGAGCGCAACTTGCGAGCTCCGCTGGCTGGCCTTCGAATTGCTGCCGCCCGCGAAGGTCTGCCGCCGCCGGACATAACGGTTGCAACCCGTACCGGTGACACCCCAACGCGAGAACGCGAGGACCTGCGCAAAGACCCGCCGGATATCCTCATCACGACCCCCGAGTCGCTCTACCTGATGCTTACCTCCCGGGCGAGCGAGATTCTCACCAC
>JBKKBS010000384.1:0-17925 GCA_046713815.1 Tepidiformaceae bacterium | reverse complement strand
GTAGGCGCGCGCTTCGAGGACCTGGAAGGGGTCGATGATGAAGTCTTTGCGCAGCACCGCCGGCCGCGAGTCGCCGAGCTGTCCGACCGCAAGCCGAACCTGCTCCATATCGTCGAGCGTGCCTTTGAACCAGGTAGGCTCCGTGAGCACGGAGATCGCTGCCGCACCCCCGCGACCGTAGGCCATCGCCTGGCGCGGGGCGTTCATCCGCGGAGCGATGTCACCCTTGCTGGGCGATGCGCGCTTGATCTCCGCGATCAATGCCATCGGAGCGGAGGCTCGCAAGCGCACCGCAAAGTCAACTACCGGTGGGGCGCCGCGCACCTTCGCCTGGAGGTCCGGGAAGGGTAACGCGAGCTTCGCCGCGCGCACGTCTTCGCGCCGCTGGGCCACGATCCGGTCGAGGATGGACGGCTCACTCACTGGCAGCCGCCTGGGAGAGGATGATGTATTGGTCGAAGACTTCGCGGGCGCGGCCAGATGCGATCGCCTCGCGGGCACGTAGCGTGCCCTCCGCGAAGTCGGTCGCGAGGCCGGCGACGAAGCAGGCTGCACTCGCGTTCATGAGCACGAAATCGGTGACCGGCCCCTCGGCGCCATCGAGGACGGCCTGGAGCAGGCCGCCGTTGTGCTCGGCGTCGCCTCCCGCCACGCGCTCAAGCGCGTGTTCCGGGAGGTCGAAGTCGAATGGCCGCAGTTCCCGTTCGGCGACGGCTCCCTCTCCCACAATCCAGGCGTGCGTGGTTCCCGCGGGGCTAATCTCGTCGAGCCCATCATCTGAATGGACAACGATCGCGTGTTCCATGCCGCGCAGGGCGAGGGCCTGAGCCACGAGGGGGCCGAGCGCGGCGGCCCCCACGCCCACGAGTTGCCGCTTCGGCCGTGCCGGATTACTGAGAGGTCCCAGCAAATTGAACACCGTCCTGATACCCATCTCGCGCCGCGGCCCGCCCACATGCCGCATCGCCGGGTGGAACCGCTGGGCGAAGAGGAAGACGAAGCCGCACTGGTCGACCACCCTCGCCGCCTGTTCGCCGCTCAGCTGCAGGTTGGCGCCCAGCGCTTCGAGGAGGTCCGCACTGCCACACTTCGAGGAAGCCGCACGATTGCCGTGTTTGGCCACGCGCGCCCCCGCGGCGGCTGCGACGATCCCGGCAGCCGTGGAGACGTTGAAGGTGTCCATGCCGTCGCCGCCCGTGCCGCAGACATCAATCACGCCGGTGGCCGGCACTGGCTCTGCATGGCGTTCCATGACGCCCAGGCAGGCGGCCACGACCTCGGGCGTCTCGCCGCGAATCCTCAGGGCTGCGAGGAAGGCGCCGATCTGCGCAGGCGTCGCCTCGCCGCTCATGATCGTCTCGAGCGCGCTCTCCGCGAGCGCTGGCGAAAGCGACCCCTGTTCCACGAGGGCGCGGATGGCATCCTGCATTCAGCGCCTCCCGCCCGACATAGCGAGGAAGTTGCGGAGCAAGTCTCTCCCGTACTCGGTCGCGATCGATTCGGGATGGAACTGCACGCCTTCGACGGTCAGGTCGCGGTGCCGCACGCCCATGATGATCCCGCTCTCCGACCGGGCCGTGACCTCCAGCTCCGCAGGCTGCGTCTCGGGAGTGCCGGCCAGGGAGTGATAGCGGCAGCCCTTGAACCCATCCGGGATTCCCGCGAACACAGTCATACCGTCGTGCTCGATGGCCGAGACCTTCCCGTGCTTGATCTCCCCGGCACCCGTCACAATGCCGCCGTAGACCTCGTAGATGGCCTGGTGCCCGAGACAGACTCCCAGTACGGGCACCACCCCCGCGAACGCACGGACGATATCCTTCGAGATACCCGCATCGGCGGGCGTGCCTGGCCCGGGCGAAATCACGACGTGGTCCGGCGCCATCGCCAGGCACTCTTCCACGGTCACTTCGTCGTTGCGCTTGACGACGACCTCGGCACCCAACTCCGCCATGAACTGGTAGAGGTTGTAGGTGAAGCTGTCGTAGTTGTCGATGAGGAGCGTCGTCACGCGGCTGCCTCCTGCATGTGCCCGCGCGCCGACGCCAGGCAGCCCGCGCTCAAGACCATGCAGAGGGGGGTGTAGAGCCAGGTGTCGTTGCGGGCGAACGCGGTGCTTCGTTCGCGCTTCGTGAGTCCGACCAGCCGGAAGTCGCCGATGCCGCGGCCGGAGAATGCGAGTCCCGCGATTAGCGCGACCAATCGCGGAAATCCGCCGCCGGCACCGCGGCGCGCCATCTCCACTGCCCCGGCCACCACGAGTGCCGCGCCAGCAACCGCGAACGTCGCCGCGGGACCCGGTTCGAAGGTGGGAGCGCCGTCCTTGCTCGGCACGATTGCACCCGTCCCAGCGCGCCCGCCCGCCGCCCAGTAGACATGGATCGCGGAGATGCCGAGGAGCAGCAGCGTGGTCAGCCGGGTGAGCATCAGTCCAACCTCTCTTCCCTCTCCAGGTCCCCGGCCACGGCTTTCAGCGCCTCTGAGAGTTCGTCCGGCGAATAGGCGAATCCCCGACGGTCGAGCTTGAACTTCTTCTCCAGGTAGTCCGGCTCGTAGGAACCCGGCGAACGCAAATTCAGAGGGTAGGCGGTCCCGGGCTCTCCCATCAGGCTCACGAGGAAGTATCCCTCACCGGCGGAGCGGGTGAAGCTTGCTACTTCCTCCAACAGCGGCACAAGCACCATCTCCACGCTGCCAACGCGGTAGAACCGCACCCCCACATGGGCGACCTGCTTCGCTACCTCCATGGAGCCACCTCCAGTGCACCACAAATGAGATCGAAGGCCTCCCGGGGCGTGGCCGCGAAGTGGTCGGGATGCGCGTCATGCAGAAGTTCGGCGTCGAGGGTGGCCCAGCCCGCGGCGACCGACCGGCATCCCGCGTTGCGCGCGGCAAAGATGTCGGCGGGGCTATCGCCGACGAAGAGCACATCGCCGGCGTCGGCGATGTCCACGCAGAGCCGATCGAGCGCCTCGAAAATCGGCTCGGGGTCGGGCTTGTGCAGGTCGGTGTCGTCGAATCCCACGACGCAGCGGAAGTACTGCAGCATGCCCGCCTGCGCCAGTTCCTCCGTGGCGCCCCAGGCGACCTTCGACGTCACCACGGCGAGGGGGATGCATTGCCCGACGCACCATTGGAGGATGTCGGGAACGCCCTCGTAGGCAGAGATGCTTCGAACGCTGCCGTAGTAGCGGTCGCGGTACGCGGTCGTAAAGCGGCGGTAGTCTTCGCCGAGGAGGCGGCGGCCGAGGTCTTCGAGGGTGCCGCCCCGGTGCGAGCGCCACAGTTCCTCGGGGTCGCACCACCCACCGACGCATTCGCCATACGCGTGACGCAGGGCGTCCATCCGGCCCGGGAGCGTGTCGAGCACGGTGTCGTCGAGGTCCCACAGCACGGCCTTCATGCGTTGCGCCCCATTTTCCGCCGTTCGAGGGCCTCTTCGAGAACTGGCCAGGCTTCGACGGCGGCGGGGAAGCCCGCGTAAGTCGCGATCATGCGCGCCACTTCCACCAGCTCCGCTCGCGTCGCGCCATGGTTGAGGGCGCCCTCGATGTGCGACCGCAGGGCTGATGGCCGCCCACCCATTGCGGCGAGCATTGCGACGACGAGCAGGCTGCGGGTCTTGCGGTCCAGGGCGGGGCCGGTCCAGGCCCGCTCGATGGCGTCGAGGACATCGTGGGAGATTTCACCGTAGCGCTCGCGCAGGCCGTCCATCGCCGCTTCCGCGGGCTGTCCGGTGAGGGTGCTAAGCACGTCCATGGCGTCGACAGCCTCGCCGTCCTCTTCCGGATCGCGACCGGCGGCTCGCGCCCCGGGAAACTGGAGCAAGGTAGCGAGGGCGTCCTGCGCCGGGTCGATTGCGACTTCGAGTCCAAACGACTGGAGCACGGCGGCGCGCACTTGTTCTTCCATGGGCAGGTCCGCCATCTGCTCCAGGGTGAACCAGGCGCCTTCCGCACCATCGGGGGCGACGGGCTCGCCGGACCACGCCGAGGGGGCATAGAGGTTGAGAACGCCGCTGCCACCGCGCGCATTGAGATAGTGCGTCTCGAGGAAGTCCTCCTCGATCGACGGTGCGGAGATGCCGTACCCGTCGAGGATATCGTCCATCTCGCGAGGAATATCGTCGCGGCCTTCGGGAAGCTCGTCGCCGGGCAACTCCCACCACACACCGCCCTCCTTGCGTACCAGGAAGAGGGCGCCGTCACGCATCACGATGGCGGCGAGTTCGACACGCGTCATCGTGTCCTCAGGGCGAGCGTGTTGAGGACGCTGGTGAGCAGTATTTTCAGTGGCGGCGCGAGATCGGTGACAGCGACGCCGTCCGCATCCAGCCACTGGCCGGCTGATGGTGGCACATCGCCTTCCCACTCCCAGACGCTGTAGAAGCCAGCGAAGTGGGCCCCTTCGTCGCCCAGGCCCCGGTATTCGAAGGCGCCCTGTGCCCAGACGCGCGTCGCCTCGATGCCGAGTTGGTCCCAGAGGTGGGCCCGCAACTCCACCTTGCGATCCTCGGCCATCGGCCGAAACACGCCGCCCGGAAGCCCCAGGCGCGCTCCGTGCCGCGCGAGGAACACGCGACCTTCGCGCACCAGCACCCCATACACCCGTTCCGGCCGCCGGTCGGTCATCCCGCCACCACCATCCCGAATCGTGAATCGTCAATCGTGAATCCTGAATCACCCATAGCCAAGGCTCCCGATACGCCTCTCGGCCGCGTTAATTTCTGCCTTATCGATGGCAGTGAGCATCGCCAGGGCTTTGTTCCCGGATTCAAGGTACTCCTCCTCCGCGGTGCTGTCGTAGACGATGCCACCGGCCGCCTGGACGTAGGCGATGCTGTCCTTCATCCAGATCGTGCGGATGGCGAGAGCCGTATCGCAGTTGCCGCCGAGGTCGAAGTACCCCACGCAACCACCATAGCCGCCCCGCTGTTCGGCTTCGAGTTCGGCGATGATCTCCATCGTGCGGATCTTGGGCGCGCCCGTGACCGTGCCATGAGGGAAGTAGGCGCGCAGGGCGTCGTACGTCGTCACGTCAGGGCGGAGCTTGCCGACAACATGCGAGACCATGTGCATGACGTGAGAGTAGCGTTCGATCGCCATCAGTGACGTCACTTCAACGGTGCCCGGAAGGCAGACGCGTCCGAGGTCGTTTCGCGCGAGGTCGACGAGCATGATGTGTTCGGCCTGTTCCTTCTCGGAGTCTTGCAGTTCGGCGGCCATGCGCGCTTCGTCCGCTTCGTCCCTCCCGCGGCGTCGAGTGCCCGCGATGGGGTGGGTCTCGATCACACCGTCCTCGACGCGGATGAGCATCTCCGGCGACGCCCCCACGACGTGCATCTCGCCTAGCTCCAGGTAGTACATGTAGGGCGACGGGTTCACAGTGCGCAGCGCGCGGTAGACCTCGAAGGGGTGCGCCTCGGTTTTCCGTGAGAAGCGCTGCGAGAATTGGATCTGGTACGTGTCGCCCGCGCGGATGTACTCTTTGGCGCGCTCGACCGCGATCATGAAATCCTCTTTCGTGCGGTTGGAGACGAACTGTGAGCTCCCGGTGTGCGGCAGCTTGACTTCGTATGGCAGGCGCACGAGCGGCCGTCCGAGGCGTTCGACAATCTCGTCGATGCGGAACGCGGCCTGCTTGTAGGAAGCTTCGATATCTCCGTCGAGGCGCACATGACTCACAGCCTTGATGACGTGTTGGACGTGGTCGAACACCAGCAGAGTGTCCGTGAACAGGAAGATAGACTCGGGGAACCCCTGGGGGTCGGCTTCGGGCATGGGCAGGCGTTCGTAGTACCGCGCGACCTCGTAGGCCATGTACCCGACCGCGCCGCCGGTGAAGCGCGGAAGGCCTGGAACTTTCACGGGGCGGTTCCGCTTCAGTTCATCCTCGATCAGGAGCAACGGGTCGCCGGGGACCTCGCCCGCGCCCGCGTTGTCGCCGGTGCGCAGGACGCGGTATGGCTGGGTGCCGATGAACGAGTAGCGCGCCAGCCGCTCGCCACCTTCGACCGACTCGAGCAGGAACGAGTTCTCTCCGCGCGCCACCTTGAGATACGCGGAGACAGGAGTTTCGAGGTCGGCGGCCACCTCTCGATAGACAGGCACGACGTTCCCCTCGCCTCGGCGCGCGATCTCGCGCACTTCCTCCAGCGTCGGTTTCAACACGGGACACCTTCCCAGGTCGTTGGTCCCCCCTCTCCACGGGCTCGTGGAGAGGGGGTCAGGGGGTGAGGCGTCATCGGTGGTTCTCCAGGTAGTTCAGGTCGAGCGCGTCACGCACCATGGCCATCGTCTCCTGGGCGATCACGCGCGCGCGTTTGGTCCCGTGCTCCAAGGCCTCGCGCACCAATCCCATGTTGCCCTCGAAGTGGGCGCGCCGGTCGCGGATGGGATTGAGGAACTCGTTGAGGGCCAGGGCGAGCTTCCGTTTGACCTCGACGTCCCCCACGGCGCCTTTGCGATAGCGTTCTTCCAGGTCGGCAATCTCGGCGCGGTTGGCGTTGAAGGCGCGGTGATACATAAAGGCAGGTGTGACATCAGGGTCGCCAGGCTCCGTGGGGCTCATGCGCGGCGTCCACATGCTCATGACCTTCTTCGTGACCGTTTCCGCGTCGTCCTTGAGGTGGATGGCATTGTTCTTGGACTTGCTCATCTTCGCCTGCCCGTCGGTGCCAACGAGCCGCGCCACGCGGCCGACGAGACCCTCTGGCTCCGGGAAGACGTCCTTGAAGCGGCGGTTGAAGCGCCGCGCGATTTCTCGCGTCATTTCGATGTGCGGCAACTGGTCTTCGCCCACGGGCACAAGGTGGGCGCGCGGCATGAGGATGTTCGCGACCTGCATCACGGGGTACGTATAGAACGCGACGGGCACGGACTTCCCCTCCGTCGAGCCGTCCTCGGGGTTCTCAATCTCGGCCATTTCGGCTTTCAGCGTGGGGTTCCGTTCAAGCATGGACACGGGCAGGAACCAGCCGAGCCAGGTCGTCAGCTCCGCGTGTTCCGGGACGAGGCTCTCGATGACATAATTACTGCCCTCCGGGTCGAGGCCGACGGCGAGCCAATCGAGCGCAACCTCCCAGACGGCTTCGCGCACACGCGAGATGTCGTCCGCGTAGTCCGAGACCTGGTAATCCGCAATAAGGAAGTAACAGTCGTACTCCGTCTGCAAACGCACCCAGTTTTCAAGCGCGCCCGCATAGTGGCCGAGGTGAAGCGGGCCGGTGGGCCGGATGCCAGTGAGGATGCGCTTCTTCTCCGTCATCGCGGGCCGCCGCTGCGCGGGCCCTGGCGCCGTTCCGCGGGTCCGGGGGCACGTGGTGGCACGGGGCGAGCGGCACCCGGTGCCAGTCCCCGATCGAGCGTGCGCAGCGTGCCCCCGACTTGCCGCGACGCCTGCTCGGCCAGTTCGAGTTCGGTGCCGAAGACCGTGTCCTGTTCGTTCATGACCGACGCGAGCACGATCAGCCACGCGCGGCATTGCGCGAGCGACCCGCGCGCATCGCGATAGAGGCCGACCTGCGACGGGTCCTCACGCGTGATCGCTTCGGCGATGAGGGCAGCGGCGAGTCCCGCCTGTTCGAAAGCCTTTCCCTGTGCGTCGGCGGCCGCCTTCAAGTTCGAGCCGACCTTGAGCCGCCCCACTGCCGTGGCAAGGCGGACCGCCGTATTGAATGCTTCGCTCTGGCGGTAGTCTCCCTCAGCCATTACTCCCCCAGCGCCCTTCGCGTTGTGTGGTCGAACTCTCCAGCCATTTCCAGGCTTCCTTTCACTACCGCGTCCATGGCCGCTCGACGGCGGGACGCCAAAAGCCCCTCGGTCCCAAAGGACGAGGGGTGCTCGCGGTGCCACCTTTGTTCCCCGGACGGCGAAGTCCGGGACACTTGTCCGCCATGCGCGTACGGCCGCGAAGGCGCTGGCTCTGATAACGGTGCCTCTCCGTCGCAGGCTACTGAGCCACCTGGCCGTTCGCCTTCGATGCTCCCGGGCCCATTCACCAGTCGCGCCGCCGCCGGGTTTCAGCAGTCCCGGCTCTCTGGAGGCTCGCCTGACCGGCTACTCTTCCCGATCAACGCAGAACATATTCGGTTGTAGGTCAAAAGAGTAGCGGCCACGGCGGCCGCACGTCAACGTACCGGCAGCCGCGAGTTCAACTAAAAACCCCCTCGCCACAGCTGTGAAGAGGGGGAAGGTGGGTGAGGCAACAAAAAGGGGCCGGTGGATGTGTGGAGCGGACACGACATCCAGCGCGACCCGGGCTATTTTTTAGCACGCGGCCGGTCACGATGCAACCCCTAATCTCGAAGTTTTTCCCGAATTCTTCCACATGTGTTGATCCCCGCCTACACTTGGCCAGACATGAGCCGTACCATTGCTGCCCTCCTGGTCGTCGTCGCACTGCTCGCGCCCGTGGCGTCTCCCGTGATGGCCCGCGATGTCGGCGCCCCGCGCCAGTGGCATCTGCCGGCCGTCGACGCGCAGGAGGGTGAGGGCGATTCAGAGCAGGGCGCGGACACGGCCACTGAGCGGCGCGACGGTCTCGACAGCGTTGTGATCTGGAGCCTCGCGGGGCTCGGCATCTTTGCATTGGTGCTCGGAGCGTTCTACTTCTTCAAGCGGCAGGTCGGCGGTTTCCCGGAAAATCCGTCGTGGACGGCGCCGATAACGATCATGCCCAGCAGGGACTTTGCCGACGATGAGGACTTCGCCGCCCAGTCTTCGGTGGCTCACGCTCACGTGGAGCATTAGGACGACGGAGTTCTTCCCAGGCCCTCACAGGGCCGTTTACCATCCGCGCCTGGTCACCGGGCAACGCGTCGGTGTTCCCAGGACTTACCCCAGGTCCACATGCAGCGACCGCCGGCCGTAACCCATTATTCCGCCCCAGACGGGCACCACCGGCTCTTTTAGACACATGCGGGGATACCGATCCAGCAGTGTGCGCAGCGCGATGCGCCCTTCGAGGCGGGCGAGGTTCGCGCCCAGGCAGAAGTGCAGCCCCCAACCGAAGCCCAGTTGCGGGTTTGGATCGCGCGCGAGGTCGATGCCGCCGGGATCCGCGTAAACCGCCGGGTCATGGTTCGCGGAGGCGATGGAGAGGAAGACGTTCTGGCCCACCTTCATCTCGTGGCCACCGCGCGTGTGCTCCCGTATCACCTTGCGCGGCATGGTGCGGGCGGGTCCGCATATGCGCATGAACTCCTCGACGGCGGCGGCGTCGCACTCGGGATGTTCGCGCATCCATGCCGCCAATTCGGGTTGCTCAAGCAGCATCGCGGCAGCGTTGTTCAGGAGGATGGTCGTGGTCTCGTGGCCGCCGAAGAGGAGGAGCGTACAGGCGCCTACCAGTTCCATGTGGCTGAGGTCTGAAATCGGGCTGTGCACGATCGTCGTTAGCAGGCTGCCGCTGGGATTCGCGCGCTCTTTTTCGATCAGACGGGAGAAGAACTCGACGAAGTTTGCCGTCGCCTCCGCAATGGGCTCTTCCGGCGCGCTTCCGGGGGACATTGAGAAGACGATTTTCGCGAGATCGTCCGACCACTCCTGGAAGCGCCAGCGCTCCTCCGCTTCGACGCCGAGGATGGCGGCGATGACCATAGCGGGCACGACACGGCAGTACTCTTCCATCAGGTCAACAGACTCCCCAAAGCCTTCGAGCAAGCCATCGACGATCGACTGGACATCATCTTCGAAGTCCCCCACGCGCCGGGGGGTGAAGGCAGACTTCACCGGTTCGCGCAGGCGGGTGTGCGCGGGCGGGTCGCGGAAGTTCATCCAGCCGGTGAGCAGCTCGGCGGCTTTCGCGAAGCCTTCGGAGCGGCCTCGGGCGGCGCGCGCGAAGGCGCCACTGCGGTCGGCCGAGAGATTCTCCATGTCCCGGAAGGCGGCTTCGACTTCGCTGTGGCTGAGCACGATCCAGCCGCGGTGAAAGTCGCTCCACTGGATGTCGCCGGCCTCGCGAGCGGCAGCAAAGTACGAATTAGTGTCGCGGATGGACTCAACGCTCCCGAGGTTGACGTTCATTCCCGGAGCGTACACCGAGACGATGGCTAAGTCAGGCTCAGAACGGGCCCTGCGCCTCGACCAGCGTCAGCGGCCGGTCGACGAGGAGGCGGAAGCGCCCCAGCCTGGTGCGCTCGATCTGAATGTGTTCACCGCGTTCGCCCAGCCGCTTTCGGAGGAGGATTCCACTGGAGGGGCGCCGACGGCGCCCCTCCCTTGCCCGTTCGAGCGAATGGTAGTGCCAGCGACGAAGGACGGCCACCGACATCGGAATGCCCAAAGGCAGTCATAGCGGCCAGGGGCGGATGCCAGTGTGGGTGGATTACTGGCAATTCCAGCGGCCAGGGCAGGCCGCGACCCCTGGACGTGGGTTAGGGGAAGAGGACGACCTTGCAGTCGAAGGGGTCGGCGAGGGCGGCGAAGGCCGCGGGCAGCTCCTCCAGCGTGACCTTGCGGGTGATGAACGCGCGCGTGTCCACGGAGCCTTCGCCGAGGGCGATGAGCGTCTCCGCGTACTCCTCCGGCGTGTAGCCGAGCACGAATTGGAGCGTGAGCTGCTTTGTGATGCCGATCATCGGCATGATCTTGTCTTCCTTCATACACACGCCCACGACGACCACCCGCCCGTTGCTCTCAACCGTCTCCATCGCCTGCTGGAGCGTTCCCTCCACGCCGACGCATTCGAACACCACCGTGGGGACGCCACCGCGGACCTCCGTGATCGCGTCGATCACATCCACTTCCCGCGGGTCGAGCACGAGATCGGCGCCGTGTTGCTTCGCCAGTTCGCGGCGGCCGGGGGCCAAGTCCGTGACGGTGACCTGCTTGATGCCGTCGTGCTTCAGCCAGAGGAGCGTCATCAGCCCGATCGGCCCCGCGCCCATGACGAGCACATGCTCGCCGGGCTGGATCTTCGCCTGGCGCACCGCGTGCAGCCCCACGGCACAGGGTTCCGTGGTCGCCGCGACATCGTTGGGCAGCCCCTCCGGCACCTTCAGGAGCATGGGCGCGCTCATGAGCACGTACTCGCCGTAAGCGCCGGGGTAGTCGGGGCTGTAGCCGATGCTGGAGAAGCCGGTGGGCGAGTCGGGCGTGATCAGCACGGGCATGCTCGTTACGCGCATCCCCGGCGCCCAATTATCGACGCCGTCGCCGACCTCGACGATTTGGGCGACGAACTCGTGCCCCATGACGATGCCCTTCGACAGGTCGCCGGGGTCGAGCGCCGTTGGCCGACGGCTGGCCTTGGCGGCCGCCACCATGTCTTCCATGTACTTCGCCGCGTGCAGGTCGCTCCCGCAGATCCCGCAGGCCAGCACCTTCGCCAGCACCTGGCCCGGCCCCGGCGTGGGCCGCTCCACGTCCTCGATCGCCAGGTCTTTCCCTCTCAACACCATCGCGCGCATATCTTTCGCCTCCCGCTAACCTTTATGGGCCTGACTATACGGGGCAATCGACTTTGGGGAACGAGCGAATCGTGAATCCCGAATCGTGAATTCCTAGCCGCCCTTGATCTTGCGGCCAATCCAACGGAGCGGGTCGTAGTACCGGTCCGCGACGCGTTCCTTGAGCGGAATAATCGCGTTGTCCGTGATGTGGATGTCCTCGGGGCAGACCTCGGTGCAGCACTTGGTGATGTTGCAATAACCGACGCCGGCGTCCTTCTTCGCCAGTTCCAAGCGGTCCTCGGTGTCGAGCGGATGCATCTCCAGCTCGGCGAGGCGCACGAAGAAGCGCGGCCCAGCGAAGTTCGGCTTGTTTTCCGGGTGGTCACGGATGACGTGGCATACGTTCTGGCAGAGGAAGCATTCGATGCACTTGCGGAACTCCTGGCCGCGTTCGATGTCCTCCTGCATCATGCGGTACGTGCCGTCGGCCTCGCGTGGACGCGGCTTGAATGCCGGGATCTGTTTCGCGATCTCGTAGTTGAAGGAGACATCGGTGACGAGGTCCCGGATCAGTGGGAACGATTTCATGGGCGCGACAGAGATCACCTCGCCCGGTTCGAACAGGTTCATACGCGTCATACACATGAGCCGCGGCCGGCCGTTCACTTCCGCGCTGCACGATCCACACTTCCCCGCCTTGCAGTTCCAACGAACCGCCAGGTCGGGCGCCTGGGTCGCCTGGATGGTGTGGATGACGTCGAGGACCACCTGGCCCTCTTCCATATCCACGGTGTACTCGACCCACTCACCGCCGCTCGCATCGCCGCGATACACCTTCATCGTGGCTCGGCGCGTCTCCGCGAGGTCATCCGTTTCGTGCGAATCCTCGGCCATGGTCGTTTCTTGAGTCGACAATTCGGCCATCAGTGCACCTCTCCGAGGAGCAGTTGCAGCTCCTGCGGCATCTCGTTCAGCGGCTCGCGTGTCACTTGCATGTCACCATCACCGCCCTGTCGCACGGCGAGCATCGTCTTGCCCCACTCCGGGTCGGTAGCCGGGTAGTCGTCCCGCGTGTGGCCGCCGCGGCTCTCCTGGCGCATTCCCGCCGCGCGAGCGATCGCCTCCGACACGGTGAGCATAGCCTTCAGGTCGATCGCCAGGTGCCACCCGGGGTTGTACTGGCGGTGGCCCTCGACGCCCGCCCGCTCCGCCCGCTGCTTGTACCCGGCGACTTGCACAAGAGCCTGCGCCAATTCGTTCTCGTTGCGGATGATGCCGACGAGATTGTGCATTGTCTCCTGGAGCTCATGTTGGATCGTGTATGGGTTTTCGCCCTCGGTGCCATGATCGAACGGCGCGAGCATCCGGCGCGCCGCTTCGTCGACCGACGCCTCGTCCACCTGGGGCGCCACCGGTAGCGTACGGGCGTATTCGGCCGCACCCACGCCCGCGCGCCGCCCGAACACCAGCAGGTCGGAGAGTGAGTTTCCGCCGAGCCGGTTGGCGCCGTGCATGCCGCCCGCAACCTCGCCCGCCGCGAACAGCCCGGGCACGGTCGAGGCGGCCGTGTCGGGGTCGACGCGCACGCCGCCCATGATGTAATGCATTGTCGGCCCGACTTCCATCGCCTGGGCGGTGATATCCACGTCCGCGAGCTGCTTGAACTGGTGATACATGCTCGGCAGCCGCCGCCTGATGTACTCTTCGGAGCGGCGGCTGGCGATGTCCAGGAAGACTCCGCCGTGCGGGCTGCCGCGGCCCGCCTTCACTTCTGAGTTAATCGCCCGTGCCACCTCGTCCCGCGGAAGGAGGTCCGGCGTGCGACGGTTCTGCGCCTTGTCGTCGTACCAGCGGTCGGCCTCGGCCTCATTGTCCGCCGTCTCCGCCTTGAAGAACTCGGGGATGTAGCCAAACATGAACCGCTCGCCGCTTGCATTCTTGAGCGTGCCACCGTCTCCGCGGACGCCCTCGGTCACGAGGATGCCGCGCACGCTCGGGGGCCAGACCATGCCCGTGGGGTGGAACTGGACGTATTCCATGTCGATCAAGTCGGCGCCCGCCCAGTAGGCCAGGGCGTGCCCGTCACCCGTGTATTCCCACGAGTTCGATGTGATCTTGAAGGCTTTTCCGACACCGCCCGTGGCGAGGACCACCGCCTTGGCCGTGAAGACAACGACTTTGCCACTCTCCCGCCAGTAGCCGACCGCACCCGAGACGCGATCGCCATCCTTCAGCAGACTCGAGATGGTGCACTCCATGAAGACATCGATGCCGCCGTGGACCGCGTGCTGCTGAAGCGTCCGGATCATCTCGAGGCCGGTGCGGTCTCCGACGTGGGCGAGGCGTGCGTAGCGGTGCCCACCGAAGTCGCGCTGGAGGATGCGCCCGTCCTTGGTGCGGTCGAACAGCGCCCCCCACTCCTCGAGCTCGTGCACCCGGTCGGGCGCCTCCCTGGCGTGGAGTTCGGCCATGCGCCAGTTGTTTGCCATCTTTCCGCCGCGCATCGTGTCGCGGAAGTGCACTTTCCAGTTGTCTTCGGGGTAGACGTTGCCCAGAGCGGCGGCGATGCCCCCTTCGGCCATGACGGTGTGTGCCTTGCCCAGCAACGACTTGCAGATAAGCGCGGTGCGCGCTCCCTCGGCCGATGCGGCAATGGCCGCGCGCAACCCCGCGCCGCCCGCTCCAATGACGATCACGTCGTAGTCGTGCCGTTCGTACTCAGCCATCTAAAAGTGATCCCAGGTGTTCGGGTCGGTAATGATGTCGTTGGCCACGAGGCGGATGTAGAGGTCCGTAAAGACGATGAAGATGAGGCTTGTCCAGGCCCAGAGGCGATGGTTCGCGTTCCACTCGGAGACGTAGTCCCAGACGCGTTTGCGCGTGCGAGTCCATTTCGTGCAGCTAAAGCAATCGAGCCCTCCGCCGACGAAATGCCGCAGGGAGTGGCACGAGAACGTGTACATCATCAGGAGGAAAGCGTTCGTTGCGAGGATGAGTGAGCCCAGGCCTATGCCCCAGCCTTCGTCGGAGTCGTGGAACCCCTTCACGGCGCCTACCCAGAGGAAGATGACGAAGACCAGCGCCAGGTACATGAAGAGCCGGTGGACGTTCTGGAGGATGAGCGGGAGGCGGCTCTCACCCTTGTAAGTGCGGCCAATGTCTCCCACCGCGCAGGCTGGCGGACTCAGGAAATACGAGCGGTAATAGGTCTTTCGGTAGTAGTAGCACGTCGCCCGGAATGGCACCGGTCCGATGAGCACCACGAAGGCGGGAGACAGATACCATTTGTCCGACTCCCAGAGCTTGGGTTCGAATACGGGCGAAAGATAGGGCCCGATTTCGTAGTCCCATGCGGGTAGGAAGATGCTGAGCGTGAGCCAGCCGAACAGTGCAGACAAGGCGAAAAAGACGAGGCCGGGTTCGGCCCACCAGTGATCCGTGCGCAACGTCGAGAGAAACCCACGACGGTGCGGTAGGGTGCTTGTCTCGGCCATGACGTACCTCGTCCTCAATCGACCACCCGCTGGAGGTGAGGCGACGCCCGGATCCTAAGCGCGGCCCGCGCGGCCAGTCAACGCAAGACAGCGCCTCCATCGAGGATTCCTATGGGCGAATCGTGCGCACTACCGCATGTCTCGACCCTGACGCCCGCGTTAGACTCAGCGCGTGACCGACACTCCAGGACAGCCGTTTCGCATCCGCTCTCTTAGTCTGCCGGTCTATCTGCCAACGTTTCTCTTCGCGGTGGGCCAGGGCGCCGTCATTCCGATCGTGCCGCTGTTCGCGCGTGAGCTCGGAGCGTCGGTCGCTTTCGCGGCAACGATCGTGACCTTGCGGGGTCTCGGCATCCTGAGCTTCGACGTGCCCGCGGGCATGCTCGTCACGCGCTTCGGCGAGCGCAACGCGATCCTCATCGGCACGGCTGTACTTTCCATCGTCGCCGTGGGAGCGGGACTGAGCCAATCAGCGGCGATGTACGGCGCGCTAATGTTCGTGATGGGCTGCGCGTGGTCCATCTGGATGCTGGCCCGGCTGTCCTATGCCTCCGAGGCATCGCCCATCGCGCAGCGCGGGCGGGTGCTCTCCCTCATCGGCGGGGCTAATCGCATCGGCAACTTCGTAGGCCCGTTTCTCGGCGGGTTCGCGGGGCTGGCCTTCGGGCTAGAGTCCGCGTTCTATATCCAGGCGGCCCTCGCGCTGGTTGCCGCCGCGACCATGTTCTTTTCGATGGTGACCGACGATGCGCCATCCATCCCGCACACGGACGCGGCCTACGCACGACTCGCAGGCGTGGTCCGCGAGCACAGCGGCGTGTTCGCGACGGCGGGGCTGGCGACCGTCGCGATCCAGGTGTTGCGCGCCTCGCGCCAGGCCATCATCCCCCTCTGGGGCGAGCAGATCGGCCTCGACGCGGGACAGATTGGCGTGATCTTCGGGCTTTCGTCGGCCATCGACATGACCCTGTTCTATCCAATCGGCGTAATCATGGACCGCTTCGGGCGAAAGTGGGCGGGCGTTCCCTGCCTGCTCGTGATGTCCGCCGGCATGCTGCTTATCCCGTTCACCGGGGGGTTTGGCGGGTTGGCTGCCGCAGGGCTGATCACGGGCTTCGGCAACGGCCTGGGGTCCGGTATCAACATGACTCTCGGCGCCGATTTCTCGCCCGCCGTTGGCCGGGGGGAGTTCTTGGGGGTGTGGCGGCTGATCGGCGACATCGGCACGGCAGGTGGGCCAATGGTTGTGGGCACGCTCACGGCGGCGGCGTCGTTGGGCGCCGCCTCGGTCGCGACGGGGGGCATCGGGCTCGTGGGGGCCGCCATCATGTTCTTCCTCGTGCCCGAGCCAATGCATCGCACGCGGCCGAGGCCGACGCTCATCGCCGACACCGAAGCCCCGGCCCCTAGCCCCTAGCCCCTTCCTTTGGCCTACTATCCCCGATGCGGCGGTTGCTTCTCGCCACGACCAATCCCGGCAAGCTGCGCGAGTTCCGGCGGTTGCTCGACGGCTGCGGCTGGAAACTCGTCTCGCCCGGGGAACTGGGGCTTTCGCTCGATGTGACTGAGGACGGCGCAACGTACGCGGAGAACGCCCGGATTAAGGCGGAGGCCTGGGCCGAGGCCGCCGGGCTCCCAGCACTGGCGGATGACTCCGGCATCGAAGTCGATGCCCTCGATGGACGCCCCGGGCTGCATTCAGCGCGTTACGGTGGTCCTGGCCTGGACGATGCCGGCCGGACGGCATTGCTTCTCGACGAGTTGGCGGGTGTCCCGGATGAGCGCCGCACGGCGCGCTACCAGGCCGTGATCGCCATCGCCCTGGGGGCTCAGTCCTCAGTCGTCAGTCCTCGGCGCTTCGCCGGTCCTCATTCCTTTGCGGGCACGCAGGAGGGTCGCGTCGCCCACGCGCCCGCAGGGTGTGGGGGATTTGGCTACGACCCCGTGTTCCTTCTCGCTGATGGGCGCACGCAGGCGCAGCTCAACGACGATGAGAAGGACGAGATCTCCCATCGTGGGCAGGGGCTGCGATTCGCGGTCGAGTGGCTCAGGGAGAACGCGGGATGATCAGCATCCGGATGATGGCCCTCGTCGTTACCCTGGCGCCGATGGCGCTTGCCTGTGGCGGAGCAGGGTCGTTCCCGGAGGCGGGAGAATGCCTCACGCCGGCGCCCCTGCCGACGTCGTCGCGCACACCGGGAACAACCAGCCCGCAGGCATACCGCGGCACGATCCAGGACGGGGTTCGCCGCATGGGGGACTCGCTCGACGACTTCCGTGGGACGTTCCCCTCCGGCAACTTCTCTCGCCAGGTGGAGTTCCGGGAAGCGTTCGCTTTGTATGCGGACGAAACGCGCTGCACGGCAACGTATCTTCGTGACCTGCCGCCGGCGAACCCCAGTTTCGCCGAACGCGATTCCACGCTTGACAAGACGCTCGACGAACTGCTCGCGCACACCGAGTTCGGCCGCGAAGCTGTTCGCCAGCGCAACGTCTCCGAATGGCGTAAGTGGCGGGACGGCGTGGACGTGAAGCTGAACGCCGTGCGGGATGCATCCCGCGCACTCAACTAACTTCGTCCTATCCCCTGGGCAATCCGAGGCCGCGCGTGGCGATGATGTTGCGCTGGATCTCGGTTGTTCCGCCGCCGATCGGGCCGCTGACCGCGAGAAGGTATGATTCGAGCACGCGCCCGTGGAGTGGCGCCCACTTGCTCCCCTCCCAGAGCTGACCGTGCGGCCCCATGAGGTTCACGCCGATGTTGCCTACCTTGATCCCCAGCAGCGCCATCCAGACCTTTCCTATGCTCGCCTCGTAGTTTGGCACCGCGCCGCTCGCCTGCAGCCAGGCCGTCCGGTAAGCCACCAACCTGCCTACCTCGACGTCGATCATGAGGTCGGCGAGTTTCGTGCGCGTCTCGTATTTGTCCCACATGCGCTTGCCGCTGTGCGACTCCTTCGCCCAACTGATGAGGTCGTGCACCGTCCGGCGCGCGCCGCTGATGGCTGCGATGTTTGAACGCTCGAAATCGAGGGTCGT
>JBKKBS010000383.1:0-5858 GCA_046713815.1 Tepidiformaceae bacterium | reverse complement strand
GACCAGTTCTGGCTCGACATCATTAGTTTCAACCGCCCAATGCTCCGCTACCTCGCCGCGAGCTACGGCCCGGACCACCTCGTCATTGGCACGGATTACCCTCTCGGCGCCGGCATCGCGGACCCCGTCGCCGAGGTGCGCGCCCTCAACCTCTCCGGCGCGGATGAACGACTGGTGCTCGGCGAAAACGCAGCCGCCCTTCTGGGCCTCCGCTAGCCGGCGCCCCTCAGGCGCTCAGAGGATCATGCTTACGGCCCCGTTCGGACTCAACCGCTCCTGGTCGAGTTCCGCGCGGCGCGCCCGGATCATGAACGAATCGCCCGTGGGCACAAGTGTCTGCACCAGGCGTCCGATGAACGGATCCGCGTTGCCCGCCCGAAAGCGATAGATGATAAACGAGGCGCGGACCACCAGCTCGTCGCCAGCGGCGCTCAAGACGCGCACGTTGCTGATCAAACGGCGCGTGCGAGACCAGGGATATTCGCGGTGAGCGTGGCGGCTCTTCAGGCGTTCGACGCGCCAGTGCAGCCGCTCGCGGTCATCGTCGATGAGCACGAGCGACTCCCGTGGATCGGCCGACGGGTCGTCGGTGCTGGGGACGACGTACGTCGCGTCCTTGGTGAACAGTGCGAGCCACTCGTCCAGGCGCCAGGTGTCGAGCAGATCGGCCTCGAAGAACAGGAACTCCTCGACGCGATGGTGCAGCAACAACTTCGAGAGCTCCGTGTGCGTGCGTTCCTCCGTGGTCATCTTGCTACCGTGTTCCGGCGGCGGCGGCGGGCTCGCCGGTGGCGATCGGGCCGTCATCCCAGTGGTCGACGGGCGTGCCCGTCATCTGCGCGTTCCATTGCCGCCAGAACGTCCGCATCTGCAGTTCGTCAGTGCTGCGCGCCTTGCGATGGATACCGCGGGAGATGTCGTTCCAGGTGACTCCGCCAGACACGAAACCAGCCTGGCAAGACTCGAGCGCCTCGACATCGTCCGGCGTTGCCAGGCCGCCCGGGCCGAGGAACTCGAGGAAGTTCTGGAGTCGGCGGGCGAGCCGCTGCCCACTCTCCTCCTCCGGAGCGAGCTCGAAGGCGGTCACCTCCATGTAGTCAGGCCGGACCGGGGTGAACGTGCGCACCGTCACGGCCATGATGTCGTTGATGACGAGATTGGGATAAATGAAGAGGTTGCGATCGGTCTCCGCGATCCGCATCCCCCATTCGCGGCCGTACTTTTGGACGAGCTGTTCGCGGATCTCTTCCGTCTCAGCCTTTGCCGCTTCGCCCAGCGTGGGCGCCCAGCGAGCCACCGGGCGGCCCCAGGGCGCGCGATAGTCGATCACGGCGTGCCCGTTGCCGAGCACCACCGCCCCGCGTTCCCGCTCTCGCGGCCCATCGGGCGAAGGCGTCGATATCCCGCCAACACCCTGGAGGTAGTTGAAGTACGTCTGGTGAGTAGGCACGCCGTGGTAGCCGTCGATACTGTTTTCCACCAGCAGCTTCCAGTTCGCCCGCATGCTGTAGTTCTGGACGCCCTTGACGATCTTCATGCGCCCTGTGAGCGACTGGTCAGCGACGAGGTCAAGGTACTCCTTCGCTCCGGCGAGGTAGGTGGAGAGGTCCACCGCCTCGCGGTCGAAGTTCACGAAATAGAAGCCGCGGTACTGATCGAGGCGGGCGGCCTGGACGAGCCCGCGCTCCGAGCGGTCGAAGTTCGGGCCGTAGCCATCCTCGTCCGGCAACCCAACGAGCTTTCCGGACGTGTCGAACGACCAGGCGTGGTAAAAGCACTGGAAGATGTTCGCGACGCCCTGATCCTGGCGGCAGATGAGCGCGCCCCGGTGGGGGCAGGTGTTGTGGAACGCGCGGAAGACATCGTCCTTGCCGCGGACGAAGAAGAGCGGTCGTCCGCCCACCGTGCGCCGCCGGTACTCCCCCCGTTCGGCAAGCTCGGATTCATGCCCGATGTACAGCCAGCTCAGCGCGAAGATCGTGTCCCATTCCTGGGCCAGCACTTCCGGCGAGGTCATCGTCCGTCGGTTCACGCGGAAGGTGCTGTTCGCGGGGTCGTCGACGATGTACTTTTCGGTGTGCATTTGACACTCACTTCCAGGAATCTCAGGCGTCCGATTCGATCTTGCTGAGCTCAGGCATCCATGGCCAGTATTTTGCGACCGCGCCAGCGTCGACCCGGAGGTCGAAGCCAGTGATCATCTCGGCGTCGTCGGATGCGAGGAAGACGGCGGCCTTCGCGTAATGCCTCGGCGAGGGCAGGCGGCCACCCGGGATGGCGCGGCGGAACTGTGCCATCCCGTCCGCGTAGGACGGCCCGCGTTCACGCCCCCACGCCGCAGCGCGGTCTCCGGCCTCGTCCGTGTCTGTCGCCGTCGGTGTGAGGCTGTTGACGCGGATGCCGTGTCCCACCAGGTCCATCGCCGCAGCACGGGTGAAGTTGAGGATGCCGCTCTTGCCGGTACAGTAGCCGATGTTGCCGGGCTGGCCCTGGTGTGCGGCGGTCGAAGCGATGTTGATAATGCAGCCGCCGCGTCCCTGCTCGACCATGACGCGCGCGGCCTGTTGGCTACAGAGGAAGGCGCCATCAAGGATGACCGCGAGCTGCTGGCGCCAGGCGTCGAGCGGCATCTCCAACAGTCCTTTCTGATTGAAGCGGACCGCGTTGTTCACGAGGATATCGACCGCACCGTACTGATGGCATGCGCATGCGATCATGGCGGCCACCGCGGACTCATCCGTGACATCGCACACAACGGCAAGCGCATCCCCTCCCGCCGTCTTGATCGCCGCGGCACATTGCTCGGCGTTCTCCGCCCGGCGATCGACGCAAACAACTGTTGCGCCTTCGGCGGCCATGCCCTCGGCGATG
The DNA here is from genome assembly GCA_046713815.1 of Tepidiformaceae bacterium. Lineage (GTDB taxonomy): Bacteria > Chloroflexota > Dehalococcoidia > Tepidiformales > Tepidiformaceae > JBBDMZ01. The sequence continues at coordinate 2,987 of JBKKBS010000383.1, read as the reverse complement.
GCGCCGCCGATGTTCGGGCTGGTGCCGGTGACGATCGCCACCTTCCCCGCAAGCCTCACGAGAGCCTCCCTCGTTCGCCCGGCAAGACTATCACCCCTCCGGGAAGACGGCGAAGCACTTGTTCGAGTTCAGCGCCCACGTCTCGACGAATTCGCAGGTCGTCGGCTTCAGGTCCAACTCCTCCATCGCGCCGGCGAGACAGAACCAGTTCAGCATCTCCTGTTGCCCAGCATCCTCGATGTCTTCTAAAGAGGTCTTTCGCCATTCGGCGTAATCGCCGCGGCACAGCGCCTCGTAAAGGCGCCTATCACTGGGGATGTCCGGATAGAGTTGATGGTTCTTGTCTGTCAGAAAGGCGTGGGACCAGCTCGACGAGGCGATCAGGGCCACGCGCCAGGGGCTGTCCCGGAGGACGCGCGCGGTCGCCGCGCCAACCTCCATGCAGCGCTTTGGAGAGGGCGAACGCGGGTCGAGGTCTGCTTCCGCGAGCGGGTTGGCGAGGCTCGAACGGAAGCCCTTCTGGGCGATCACGCGCCGGCCATAGCAGTTCACCTGGAAACCGATGAATGGGTAGGGGAAGCCAACGCGGTCGTAGTCGAGAAAGAGCACCGTGTTCACGAACGCGTGCCCGAGCCCTTCGTGGTGGAGCGGCTTGTAGGCGTACGTCATATCGACGCCCTGCTGCATCAGCCCGTTCACGAGGTACTTTGCTGCTTCCCGGTTCCCCTTGATGGAGAACGTCTTGTCCTCTGGCTCGCCCCAGATGTTCCCGCCGGGGCCGCTGGACGGCCCCGCGTGGGCGAATGGACGCGCCTCGATCTCGTCGTAGGCGAACACGCAGAATGGCGGTATGAGGTCTTCCTTGAAGTTCTCGTACTGGTCGTCTCCCCAGACGACGACGAAGTCCGGCTTGAAGCGGTCGAGTTCCTTGCGCGCTTCGCGGAAGTAGCCCACCAGTTGCTCGCGGTGGCGGGTTGCGGAGGCAGCGCCGCCGTCCTCGCCGTACTCCTGCTTCATCGGCGCCGGCCAGTTCGCGGGGTCGCGAAGGTTCTCGGGCATGCCCGGGTCGCGCAGGATTCCACGCAGCAGGCCCGCCATATTCGCGTCTTGCCCGCAGAGCGGCGGGTAGTGGGTCATGCCCAGTCCAAGGACTTCGGCCATATCTTCCTCCCGAGGCAACTGTGCGCCGCCAGGCACACGGAACGCGTCCGGCTCTCGCTCGGTTGGCCGAACTCTAAGTCTCTCAACTCAAGTCCACAAGCAACGGCCTCCGATCGCACCAGGGAACAAAGCTGGCGCCCACGAGCCAGCTTTGTGGCAATCAATGGGTGACCAGGTTTTGGCCCTCGCCCATTACTGCGTCACGGAAAATCTCCCGCTATCGCTGCGACCGAACACTTCCGGATAGAACGACTCCTCCGCGACCGCTGGCGCCACGAAGAAGTTGCCCGGCGAAGTGGCGCGCACGTAGTAGACGTACTCATGCACGCCACGCGGGAGTTCCTGCGCGCGCAGCGTCACGCGGTCGACCCGCCCTTCACCACGCCGCCCGTCGTCGTCGTTTCTGGCGTCACGGCAAGATAGACGGGAGCTCCTGGACGACGGAGTCGCCCAACCCCGCGGAACTGGTCTCGCGGAAGGCGAGCTTCGCTTCCCCGTCGCTGGAGACGGTTGCCGGCGAAACGCTTCGCTCCGAGTCGCGTGCGGTGTTAGGACTGGGGACCGGACGCTCCGGGCGTCTGCGCTTTGCTCGCGTCGCGCGCGCTCTTTTGTCCGCGAATCGTCGATCGTGAACCCGTTCGTCGTCGCCTACGGCGTGACGCGCACCGGGTTACGCACTCACTCGGACGATGGTCGTGCCGATGGTGCCGCCTGCTAGCAGCTCCACGAACGCGCGGGGCGCGGTCTCGATGCCATCGAACTCCGTCACTCTCGGGACCAGCTGACCACTCTCGATCCATGCGGTCAGCTCGGCCCGGGCCTCGTCGTATTGCTCCGAGAAGTCGAACCCCAGGAATCCCTCCATGCGCACGCGGTTGTTCACGAGCAGCCCGGGAACGCCGCGAGGGCCTGGGCCGGGGTTGGCCGTGTCGTACTGGCTCACCGCCCCGCAACACGCGATCCGCCCGTGCGCGTTCATGCGAAAAAGCGCGCTTTCGAGGATCGCGCCACCGGTGTTGTCGAAGTACACGTCGATGCGATCCCGCGTGGCCGCCCGAAACGCATTACGAAAGTCCGCGTCCTTGTAATTCACCGCAACATCGAAGCCGAGATCATCGACAAGCGCCCTGCACTTCTCCTCCGATCCGGCCACTCCCACGGCGCGGCAGTCTTGCAGTTTCGCTATCTGGCCCACGATGTGCCCGACCGAGCCGGCAGCCGCAGACACCACGACGGTTTCGCCCGGCCTCGGCTGGCCTACTTTCAGGAGGCCGAAGTAGGCCGTCAGCCCGTTGATGCCGAGCACGCCCAGGTGAAGTGCGGGATCGGCGCCCGGAGGGATGACCCGCAGTTGGCGCGGGTCCTGCACGGAGAACTCTTGCCAGCCGGTGGGTCCCACGACCAGGTCGCCCGGACGGAACGCATCAGAGTTCGACTCCTCGACGCGAGCCACGCCGGTGCCGCCCATCACAACGCCGGCCATCGGCGCACCGGCATAGCTGGCGCTGCCCTGTAGCCCCGCGCGTTGCCCGGCCCCGATCGTGAAGGCGAGGGTCCTACAGAGTATATTGCCTTCGCGCGGGCGAGGGATGGCCGAGGGCGTCACTTCGAAGTCTTCCGCGCGCAGGGGGCCTTGCGGCAGCGACGCGATCATTACCTGCCGGTTCTCGGGCATGTGTCTTCCTCCGGGCTGGGGTCGGCCCAAATGGTGGGGCGCGGAGGCGGCCGCCGCAAGCGGACCTGCGAGTATGGGGAGGGGGTCCTGCACCCGAACCTCGTCACAGGCGTTCACAGACCTCACGCCGACGGCGGCTGCGCAACAATCC
>JBKKBS010000382.1:0-3389 GCA_046713815.1 Tepidiformaceae bacterium | reverse complement strand
GACTACTAGCTGTTAGCTGTTGGCTGTCAGTGAATCAGACGCCCCGGATCGCACGACCTGGGGCGTCTCTTTGTCTTTCGATTCAATCCAACTCGGAGGAAACTTCGTCCCAAAGGTCCATGAAACGCGCAAGGGCCCCGATCGATTGCTTACGGCTGCCGGGTCGGCGCCATGAACGGCGCGGTCAGGCCGAGGGCGAGGTCGGTGGCCCAGGGGGCGAGGGTGTTCATCGCCTGGAGGAACTGCGCGTCCGCAGCCATGATGATTTCGGGTACGGGCGTGCGCACGTTCTGCACGATCGCCTGCGCGAGCACGGCAGCCGGCAGTTTCGGCACCGCCTCGAGGCCTGTCGGCAGTGTGCCCGCCGACGCCGCGAAGAACTCTGTCTCGACCATCCCGGGGCAGACCGTCGTCACATCGATGTTCGCGCTCATGAGCTCCACGCGCAGGGATTCGGAGAATCCGGTCAGCGCGAACTTCGTCGAACAGTAGGCCGTCTCGAAGGGGAGGCCACGCTTACCGGCGATGGAGGAGACGTTGATGATTATTCCGCCGCTGGACTGAGCGCGCATCACGGGCACGGCTGCCCGGCAGCCATGGACCGCACCCCAGAAGTTGACCTCCATGAGGTTGCGGAACTCCTCCATGGATTGTTCCTCGAACCGTGCGGTCAGCCCCGAGCCCGCGTTGTTGACGAGGATGTCCACGCTCCCGAACTCGGCCTGGGCGGCGGCGATGAGCGCGTCCACCTGCTTTGGCTTCGAGACATCAGTGACGACGGCCAATGCCTTGCGGCCGGCCTTTTCCGCCTCGGCGACAAAGTCATCGAGCCGTTCCTTGCGGCGGCCAGCGACGACCACGTTTGCCCCCGCAAGCGAGAACGCGCGAGCCGTCTCCAGCCCAATGCCGCTGGTCGCGCCGGTGACGATCGCCGTCCGACCCTGGATGGTACGGAATGCCATGACGAACCCTCCAAGAAAGTATCGGAAGTGAATTGTACGCCCGGGGGGCAACTGCTTCGCGCAAACGGCGTGCGTCCTGCCTTCGCCGGGAGCGCCCCGGGCGATCGCAGCGCCGACAGCGGTCGGCCCTGGCGCCTTCGTGCGAAAAGGGGTGGGCGGCAGCCGATCCCCACCGATCGGGATCCGCGCAAAACCACGGAGCCCCTGGCCGCGCTACCGGCGAAACTCGGTATCGCACCAGCGCACACGCCCGTCGCAAATGGCGGACTGATTGCCCATCTGTTAGACGCGACCCTTGTGGAGGATCGTCCACGCCTCCGCGCAACTCGCGACCGGTCGGCCAACGGTGGCGCAGAAGGTCGCCAGCTCGCCTACCAGCTCCTCGTTCGTGGGCTGACGTGGCCCGGCGTAATCCTCGAGGCCGACGCGCACATGGCCGCCGCGCTCAAGGGCGAGCCGCGCGAGCCCGCAGTCAACGACATCGCCGCCCAGCACGGCCACGGACCATGGCAGGCCGCTGCCATCGAGCATCGCCAGGTAGGCATCGAGCGAGGGGAGCGTAGGCGGCAGACCAAAAGGCGATGCGGGGCCGCCGAAGTAGAGCTTGACGAGCGCACCCGGCGGCAATTGGCCGGCGTTGTGGTGGGCGAGCACCACGCGCAGGAAGCCGGGCTCGAAGATGGAGATGCTCGGTGCGAGGCGCAGACGTGTGCATGTCTCGAACATGCGGCGAGCATCGGCGAGGGAATTGATGTAGGGCGTATCGACGGGCGTCGGGAGGCCGTCGCTCGCAATGCCGCCAACGTTGACGGAGCCGGGGTCGACGAGGCCCATACGGAGGATGCCCGCCTCCGCGAGCGCGACGATGTGGCTATAACGCTCGTCAAAGTACGTGTGAGGGCCGCCACTAGCCATGGTGGGATAGAGGATGGCGTCGGGGCGTTCCGCCAGGATGAGGCGCCATGCCTCGGCGTAGGGCGCGGGGTCATGGACGCCAGATGCGCCGCCGATAACGGGCTCGTCATTGTGGTTGTGGACGATGGCGGCGCCGGACGCGAGACAGCGTAGCCCGTCGGCGGCGATTTCTTCCGGCGTACGTGGGACGTGCGGGTTGCGGCGCTTCGGCGTTCCACCGTTGATCGCGGCTTCGATGATGAGGGGATCTGCCATGCGCGGATTATGCCCGACTCCGCGCCTCACTGGTTCGTTCCCGGTGCTAAAGGTTCCGCGGCGTAAGCTGAAGAGTAATGAAGTCGCGGGATGCCAGGGAACCGGAAGAAACGGACGACGGCATTGCGAGTGACCGGCATCCTGCCGTCACACTCAGCCCCTCTCCCACAGTGGCGGGAGAGGAGGGTCGTGGCTGGCTCGCATGGCGACTTTCAAGGCTGGTGGATCACACGCGCAGACAGAAGACGCATGGGAAGTCCCGGCGCAAGGAGACTGTCAACGTCGGGAGTTCGTCGAATGCGAGCGAGCGGCGCTTTCTCGCCGGGCCGCAGACGCGCCAGAACGAGTTCCTCAGCGCCTTGCGGACGATGCTCGAATTCGTGCGCGGGTTCCGGGCGCTGCACTTCGTGGGGCCGTGCGTGACCGTGTTCGGCTCGGCGCGGTTCAAGGAGGACCACCGCTATTATGCGCTGGCGCGAGAGATGGGACGGGAGCTCGCGAAGGCGGGGTTCACGGTCATGACAGGCGGCGGGCCAGGGATCATGGAGGCAGCCAACCGCGGCGCGAAGGAGCGCGGCGGACGGACTGTGGGCGTGAACATCGACCTCGGCTTGAAGGAACCGCCGAACGCGTACCTCGACAGGATGGTGCTGTTCCGGCAGTTTTTCGTGCGCAAGGTGATGCTCGTGAAGTACTCCTATGCGTTCGTCTGCATGCCGGGCGGCGTGGGCACGATGGACGAAATCTTCGAGGCGGTGACGCTCGTCCAGACGGGCAAGATCAAGGATTTTCCCATCGTTCTCATGGGCACGGAGTACTGGGAACATCTGCTCACGTTCATGCGCGAATCGCAGTTCCGGGAGGGCACCATTGACCAGGCCGACCTCGATCGCCTGATCCTCACGGATGATCCTGTGTTTGCCGCAGCCACGATCCGCGATGCCGCGGTGCGGAAATTCGGGCTGCGCTACGAAGACGAGGGTCGGCCGCGCCGAGTGCTCGGGGAACGCTGATCCCTCACCCCCGGCCCTTCGGATGGGTCCAGTGTCAAGGCGGGGGAGGGACCGCAGACTGAGACACCCGTGCCCAGGTGAGACTCGGGACTCAGCACTTTGGACTTCCCGTCTTTCGTGTTCCTTGGCGGGGCCTCTGCTACGATCGGATGACCACCGGGAACCGCTCACCGGCAACCGAGAACCTCCACAGGTACGCCCCTTTTATGTCGAATCGCCAGGCCCGCCGCGAACAATCGCGCAC
>JBKKBS010000381.1:0-3366 GCA_046713815.1 Tepidiformaceae bacterium | reverse complement strand
TAACGGAGGGACTCGGCCCTCATTCGTGGCTACGCAAACACGCGTTCGTCAACCACGTTGATCTCCCGGCCACCGAATGCTTGCTCCACCCGGGAACGGACGTGCTTCGAATTAGCGATCCGCCGCTTGGCCAGGCAGACCCCAAGGTCGTAGGCGTGATTCATCCGACTGGCGCTCGCACACGGCACCATTTTAAGCACTCCCGCCCCTCGATCTCATCCCGCTTGAGTCCGATTCTCCGGTCCTTGCTTTGATTGGCGATTTGGCCAGTGTTCCGAACATGTTTGGAACGCGAGTTGACGAAAGTCCGGGCACAACGTTAAATGTCATCGAACATCCGTTCGGCACTGAGGGCAGCCTATGAACAATCTCTCGGACAAGCAGACTCTGATCCTGGACTTCCTCCGCGAGTTCCTTGACGACAAGGATTATCCGCCGAGCATCCGCGACATCCAGGAAGGCTGCGGGATCAGCAGCACCTCGGTCGTGGACTACAACCTCCGCAAGCTCGAGGAGAAGGGCCAGATCAGACGCGACCGCGAAGTCTCCCGCGGGATCGAGATCCTGGGGCCGAAGGGTCGCCGGCCGCGCGTGATAGAAGTCCCGGTCCTCGGGACGATCGCGGCGGGCCAGCCGATACCCGTGCCCACGAGCGACCGATGGCAGGCTGACGCCGAAGACACAGTGACGGTGACCGACGACTTCGTGCGCGGCAAGACGAATGTCTTTGCCCTCCGCGTAAAGGGCACCTCGATGATCGACGACCTCATCGACGACGGCGACATCGTCTTCCTCGAGCCGGTGCGGACCGCCGAGAACGGGGACAAGGTCGCCGTTTGGCTCAAGGATCGGGGCGAAGTGACGCTCAAGCGCTTCTACCACGAAGGAGATCGCGTGAGGCTCCAACCGGCCAACAGTGCGATGCAGCCAATCTACACGTCGCCCGACAACGTAGAGATTCAGGGACGGTTTGTGTCGTCGCTCCGGCCGAGCAGCGATTAGAATGTCCTGGACGCTCCACTCCTGACCGGGGCCGAAAGGCCCCGTTTGAGTTTCTGTTAATGCCAGATCCGATCCTCGATGTCCGCAACCTGACCGTGCGCTACAAGAGCAAGGACGCGGTCGTGCATGCCGTAGACGACGTGTCCTTCACGTTGGATCGCGGGAAGGTGCTGGCGCTGATCGGTGAGTCGGGAGCGGGCAAGACGACCGCGGGGATGTCGGTCCTCAAGCTGCTGCCCCGCGAGGCCGAGATCGTCTCCGGAGAGGCGCGATTTGACGGGCGCGATCTGCTGGCGCTCCCCGAGCACGCCCTGCGAGAGCTGCGCGGTCGCCGCATCTCAATGATCTTCCAGGATCCCGTGGCGGGGTTGAATCCCGTCATTTCAATCGGTGACCAGGTAGCGGAGATGCTCACCAGCCACACGAATGTTGGCAAGAAGGATGCGAAGCGGCAGGCAGTCAGCATCCTTCACGATGTGGGCCTCTCCGACCCGGACCGCATTGCGCGCTCCTATCCGTTCCAGCTCTCCGGGGGAATGTGCCAGCGCGTGATGATCGGCATCGCGACCGCGCTCAGCCCGGAGGTGATCATCGCGGACGAGCCCACGAGTGCGCTTGACGTGACGGTACAGGCGCAGATCCTGCATCAACTCAACACGTTGCGGCACGAACGAGGGACGGCGATTTTGCTCATCACCCACGATTTCGGCGTGGTGGCACAGATGGCGGACGAGGTGGCGGTGCTCTATGGCGGCCGGGTGGTGGAGACGGGGGATGTGGAGGAGATGCACGATCGCCCATGGCATCCCTACACGCATGCGCTGCTGGCCACGCTCCCCAGACTGCACGAGACGCGCGGGCACCTGCTCGCGATCCCCGGGAACCCGCCCGAACTCTCCGCGGCGCCCGAGCACTGCCCCTTCATTCCCCGCTGCCCGAAGGTCATGAACGTCTGCCGGGAATCTCCAGCGCCAGAACTGGAGACACGGAATGGCACGGCGCACCAGGTGGCCTGCTACAACCCCATCTGGCAACGGGAGGAGGGCACGTAAGTGGCGTTGGCCGACGATTTCGACAGGACTGGCAGCTGCCAGCCCCTACTCTCTGCGGTCGACGCTGCGCTTCGCCCGGACCTTGCGGGGGGTCCGCGACGCGAACTGGGTACGTAGCGAGTCGGCGGTGGTTGTTGGCGTCGAAGATGCCGCCAAGAGTAGGGGTCGGCTGCTGCCGACCCTGCTGGTGCTGCCGAGCGCGCTCCGCACGGTAGACTGGTGGCATGCGCATCCTCGCAATCGACATGGGCACGGGCACCCAGGACATCCTCCTGTTCGACTCCGAGAAGCCGGTGGAGAACAGCGTAAAGATGGTGCTGCCCTCGGCCACGGAGATAGCTGCCCGGCGGATACGGCGAGCGGGCGCGGAGGGTCGGCCGCTGATGCTCACGGGAACCGTCGCGGGTGGCGGTCCATGCGCATGGGCGCTCGAAGAGTTCATCAGCGGCGGCGGGAAGGCATTCGCGACGCCGGAAGCGGCACTGACCTTTGACGACGATCTCACGCGGGTCGAAGCGATGGGAATAACTCTCGCGTCCGACGACGAGGCGCCCCACGGGGCCGTGCGCGTGCCGCTGAGGGACCTTGACCTTGAGGCAATTCGCGTCGCTCTCTCCGCGTTCGAGGAGTCCGCTTCGTTCGATGGAATTGCCGTGGGCTGCCTGGATCACGGCGCGGCGCCGCCGGATGTCTCGGACCGCGTGTTTCGCTTCGACCACTTGCGGCGAACGGTGGTGGCCCGCAACGACCTGCTCGCGTTCGCGTCGTCGCCGGAAGATTTGCCCGAGTACCTCACTCGCGCCCGCGCGATGATTGCGCCGGCGGCGGCCGAGACGCCGACGGCATTCATGGACACGGGACCGGCGGCGGCGCTCGGCGCACTTCATGACGAACGAGTAGCGGCTGAACCCGAGCAGGTTGTCCTCAATCTCGGGAACATGCACCTCCTCGGGTTCCACCTGCGCGGTCGCACGATCGCGAGCCTCTTCGAGCACCACACAGGCGAGGTCACGGCCGGGCAAATTGTGGGGTTCGCCGAGCGCATGGCGTCCGGTGTGCTCACAAACGAGGAAGTGTTCACGACGAAGGGCCACGGCGCGTATCACGCCGATCGGTCGTGCGTATCGGAGCGCGTGCCCTCCATGGTGGCCGCGACGGGTCCCCAACGACGCAAGATCCGGGAGAGCCCGCTGGCTCCGTACTTTGCGGCTCCCTTCGGAGACATGATGATCAGCGGTTGCTTCGGACTGCTGCGGGCGTTCGCGGAGGTGCACACATGGTCCCGCGAGGCGATCGAGGCGCGGCTGGGACC
>JBKKBS010000380.1:0-4051 GCA_046713815.1 Tepidiformaceae bacterium | reverse complement strand
GTGGCTACCTCTTCAACGTGAACGTCGAAGGTTACAGCGTCAAACCGCTCGCGGGCGACGGCCGTATCGTCGAGGACCAGCCCCTGCTGGCCGGCCCCGACCCGCGCGCGAAGGCCGTCCTACGCTCCGCCCTCGCCGGCCTTGGCGCGCCTGCCGAGGCTTGCTTCCATGTGGCACGAGCGGGCTCGTGGGAGGACGTTTTCGCGGCCGGGATCGGCGACCCGAGGAGCGCGGTCCCATCCGGCTTCACGCTTCAAGACGTCTACGTCCAGGCCTGGACGGCGCCGTCCGCTGACTGTGGAACCACGGGCGCGGGCGTGGGCATCAACTTTAACGCATCGTGGGTGTACGGCGGGAGCGACCGCGAGTTCGGCGCCCTCTTCGTCGGCGCATCCGCCGTCGATCCGAGCATGGACAGGTATCCCGGTTACGTTAGCGAGTACGGCGCGAACTGGAGCAATGGCAAGTTCCAGTTCAACGCCGGCTACAAAATTGACCCCACGCAAGGCGCTGGTCTCGGCTCGCTGGAAGCGATCGCGCGCCTGCTCGACCCGAACTTCGCCAACGCCTGTGTCATGCGCGAACAGCGCGTCTCCGAGGCGGAGATGGCTGCGATCGGGATCAAGGCCCCCAGCACGGCGGGCTACTCCCGCACGGCGACCGACCTCGTCTCCACGAAACTCTCTGGCGATTGCACCGGTTACGCGCAAGACGGTGGCATCGAACCCCAGGCGCGAGCGCACTGGCAGTTACGGAACGGCGCGGCGATCGTCGAGGTGAACGCCAACGCCTTCGGCGGCAACGTGGCGCCGTCACCGGAGAGGGAGCAGGGCTGGATCTCCGACAACAACATCTCCTGGACATCCGGATCCGTCAGCTACAACGTAAGCGGCTGGTCCGAAAGTGGCGAGCCGCCGTCACGCGACACGCTCATCGAAGTGGCGAAGAGCATGGACCCGTCGTTCGACCCGGGCGCGCTAAACGAGCAGCCGGGTGGCGGCGGCGTGCCCGGCAGCCCCCCGGTGAAGCCCGCGATCGCGGAGGATCAGCGCCGCTAAGGCGCGAAGCCCAGCGCGAGGTAAGCTGAGTTCCTACAGTGCCTGGGTCTCGCCCTCGCGCCCGTGTTTGGCGCGCTGCGCGGGTTGCAGCTCCCCGATGCGCTCGGCGGAGCGGTTGTAGATCTGGGGCACGTCCCAGCCGTTCATGCCGGCGTAGGTGTCGACCTGGCTGCGGTGATGGATGTCGTGCTCGAGCATCATCATAAGGATGCGCCAGCCGCTGAGCGTGCCATCGCTGTCGATCATCTGGATACGACGTTCGAGCCAGGCGTCCGGTGTCCCGTCCAGCAGCCCCCGGAACTCACCCCCGCTCGCCTCCAGGGCGGGCAGCCATTGATCGCGCCGCGATGTGTCGGGCGGCCGCGGGCTAATCCAGCCCCTGTCCAGGTAGGCGCTCGCCAGATACATCCGCGACCCGCACATGTGACCGACGAGTTTGTTGATGCTCCAGGCGCCTTCGCCCTCGCCGGTCGAGGGCGTCCAGCCATCGGCCTGCGCCGGAAGCGCGCCGATGTCGCGCATGGCGCGGCCGTTGACGGCACCAAAATAGCGAAGAAATGACGATACCGATGTGATCATAGCGGACACCTCGAACGAAATCGTAGCAGCACGGGCGTGTGCCTGTCCGCATCCGTAGAATGACGACAAGATGCCGCCCCGCCATCGCAGGAGTGACTCCGCCAGGTGCTGAAACTCGAACTCTCCTATCGCGGGATGCTGTTCATCGGCCTCGCGTTGCTGACCCTCTGGACCGTGCGTGAGCTCTGGGGCGTCATCCTGCTACTCGTGGTGGCGCTGATTTTCTTCGCCGCGCTCCTGCCGTACGTGGAGTGGCTCACTCGCCACAACGTACCCCGCGTGCTCGCCGTGTTGCTCGTCTTGCTCGCGATCATCGCCTTGCTGGGCGGCGCCATGGCGGTCGTGGCGCCTGCCGTCATAGACCAATTCGAGCATATCCGCGACAGCCTCCCGGACGATGCCCGCGAACTCGAAGGATTCGCCGACGATCTCGGCTTCAACAGCGAGGGATGGGACCTTCCCGAGAAGGCCGAGGACATCGACTGGCGCGGCCTCATCTCCGGGCGTGCCGCCGTCGACTACGGGCAACGCCTGGTGATCGGGATCTTCTCCGCCTTCACGATCATCGTGCTGACGGCATACCTGCTCGTCGATACGCCCCGGCTGCACGCGTTTCTCTACCGGTTCGTCCCTCCCGGCCGCGAGCCGGAAGTGGATCAATCGCTCCAGGCATTGGGCCGTGTTGTGGGCGGGTACGTCCGCGGGCAGCTCGTGACATCATTCATCATCTCCCTCTATACGCTCGCCGTGCTGCTCTTCGTGGGCGTCGATAACCCGGTCGCCTACGCGGTGTTGGCGGGCTTCGTGGACGTGATCCCGCTCATCGGGGCATTCATCGCGACTGTCCCGCCAACCTTCGCGGCGTTCCAGGATTCTCCCACGAAGGCGCTCATCGTCCTCGGAGCGCTCATCCTCTACCAGCAGTTCGAAGATCGGTTCCTGGTGCCGCGCGTCTATGGCGCGACCCTGAACCTCCCTCCGATTATGGTGCTGCTGGCGGTGCTCATGGGTGCCGAGCTGATGGGTATCACGGGCGTCCTGCTGGCGCTCCCGGCGGCAGCGGCGGGCCGCGTTGTGTTCGATTATGTAATGGATCGTCGCGTTGCGAGCATCGCACCGGCCGGTCCGGGGGACGAGATCCTCGCTCCAGACCCGGCGCCCTCGGAACGCGGTCCCGCCACGGAGGCATGACATGGCAGACAAAGAAAAAGGCATCGGCAAGTGCGAGGAGTCGCACCTCGGATCGTACGGGTACCCCAATCGGCCACCTGAGCCATACGCGTTTTGCCCGCAGTGCGGCAACGGGATGGTTTGGAAGTGCCCGCGATGCGACGCGGACCTCCCGGAGGACAGCGGCGAGTTGACGGGCGCGCGCTTCTGCCGCTACTGCGGCGGCGCCTATTTCGACAGCCCATCGTCCGAAATCGTGCCTTAGTCGCCGGGGCCAACTGTGTCTTCTCGCAGGAACGGCAGGCTCGCCGCGTGCAAGAGGCTGATTTCTTCCCGCGTTAGCTCGATGTCGACCGCCGGTATCTGGTCCGCTAGTTGCGCGGGCGTGTTCGCACCGGCAATTGGCGCCGTGACGCCGGGTTGCGCAAGCGACCAGGCCAGCGCGACCGCGGCCGGGCTGACGCCGCGCGCATCGGCGATCTGCCGCAACGCGTCCACCACCGTCCATCCGGGGGCGTTGAAGTACTGCCTGGCTTAACGGGTGTCGGTCTCGCTCGTTGGGCCACCGCTGCCGGCGTTGTCGGCGCCGTCGGTGCGCTGGCCGTCCTCGCCCTAGTCGTGTTGGCGATTAGCGAGGGGACCGAACCGGTCGGGGAGAGCTTGGTGTCAGCCTTCGAGTCAACGGAGGACTGCCCCGTTTCCGATGCGATCTGCGCGTTCGCGGCGCGGACACAGGCCGCCGTCCAGCGGGGAGATGTCCAGAGCATCCTCGAAGGAAGCCCTTGGGCGGGCGCGGGCAATGACCCGGCGTCGCGGGCGTCGTCGTCTCCGCTGCAGGACGCCCAGAGCGGGAGCCCGGCGAGTAAAACGAGCAAGCGACGGCGGCTTAGGCGGTTCTGCATTGCGCCTCTATCGTGGCGAGCCAGCGTCCGCCTGACAACGCAAGCAAGCCGGCCGGGCAGCGCAGGTTCAGTTGACAGGGCACGACGACCGTCTCATGCTGCGCGATTACGAGCCGCAGCGACGGCGATAACGAAGGGAAATCGATCATGGACGGTCCTCGTGAGGTCGCTGCCCGCTGGCCGGAGGCTTACAACTCGCACCAGGAGAGCCAGCTTCGCGCCGTGCTCGCTCCAAATGCCAGGCTGACAGGTCCCAACGGGGTCTTCGAGGGAGCAGCGGCGATAACCGGTTACATGATGGCGTGGGTGGACGCGTTCGGGCCGGACTCGGGCTACACTGTT
>JBKKBS010000379.1:0-4804 GCA_046713815.1 Tepidiformaceae bacterium | reverse complement strand
GCACGGAGGCGAAGCGGAGGAAGGATCCGAGCGCATACCCGCGGCCCGGGCCCATACGGTCGACGATCGCGCCGCCGAGCATCCCGAGCGCAATCGCTGGTAGGAGCATAGCGACGAACAGGTTACCGAGCCCGATGCCCGCGTGGTCGCTCGTGCCCGCGACGAGGAAGAGTCCCGCCAGCAGAAGATTCTGCGAAACCTGCGCGAGGAAGCGCGCCCCATAATAGCTCGAGCGTTCCAGCTTGAGGTCCCCAGTCAATCGCGCCACCTCTTATGTAGTCGGCTCGCGTTGGCGCACGGCACAGCCGCGCACCGCACGCTCCGGTGCATCTCCTACGATGAGAAGCGGGCCTTGGTTCCGCCTCTCCCTGGCGCCTACGAGGTTAGCTGACGGGTTCGGCGCAGGAAGTCGCCTACGCACTCGCGCGCGATACACCCCAAACAGTGGGTCCCCCGTTCCCCGGCATGCCCGGGGATTCGGCAATACGTCCGCAAGGTAACACAAGAAACGGTTGAGAAGCGGTAAGTTCGTGCCCGACTTGAATAGACTGGCACGAAATATAGGGTTTCCCCCAACGTGTTCCGTAGAGCCCGCCGCTTGGCGTGTTCGATGACTTTGAAACCATCTCCCCAATGCGTGTTATTCGCGTACGTGCTAAACGCCCGTACTGTTTCGTTGTTAGGAGGAATAGAACTTTGGGAATTCTTACATGGCTCTTGTTTGGACTCATCGCGGGCGCGATTGCGCAGCTCGTGTTGCCGGGCAATGACCCGGGCAGCAAGGGCGGCGTCGGCATCCTCATCACGATCGTCATCGGCATCGTGGGCGCCGTCATAGGCGGGTTCATCGCCACGGCGCTCGGTTTCGGCAGCGTGACCGGGTTTAACATCGGCAGCTTCCTGATCGCCGTGCTCGGCGCGATTCTGCTGCTGCTGGCCTGGCGCATGCTCTCGCGAGGCGGCACCCGCGCCCGCGCCTGACCTCACACCCCAGGCCCACGGCCTGGCAAGCACGAAGGCCGCCGGGAATCACTCAACCGGCGGCCTTTCGTGCGTCGACCGTATACTCCAGCTCACTAACCTCTGGAGTTTCCCAAATGGAATATCGGAACCTTGGCCGCTCGGGCCTGCAGGTCAGCGTCGTCGGCCTGGGCTGCAACAACTTTGGCGGCCGCTGCGACCTGGAAGCGACGAAGCGCGTCGTCGACCAGGCGATCGATCTCGGCATCACGCTGTTCGACACCGCCGACATCTACGGCAACGCCCTCTCCGAGGAGTACCTCGGCCAGGCGCTCGGCTCGCGCCGCAATGATGTCGTCGTCGCGACGAAGTTCGCGGGGCCGATGGGCAAAGGGCCGATGCGATCAGGGGCCTCCCGGCGGCACATCATCGAAGCGTGCGAAGCCAGCCTGCGGCGCCTCGGCAGCGACTACATCGACCTGTACCAGTGGCACTTCCCCGACCCATTGACGCCTATCGAGGAATCGATGCGCGCCCTCGACGACCTCGTGCGCGCCGGTAAGGTGCGCTACATCGGCCACTCGAATTTTTCCGGCTGGCAGACAGCCGAAGCGCATTACATCGCCCGTGCCGAGCACCTCTCGCCCTTCATCTCCGCCCAGAACGAGTACAACCTGCTCGACCGCCGCATAGAGAAGGAGCTCGTCCCTGCCTGCCAGAAGTTCGGCGTCGGCATGCTGCCGTACTTTCCCCTGGCGAGCGGCTTCCTCACGGGTAAGTACCGCCGCGGCGAAACGCCACCCGAAGGCGCACGGCTCTCTAACCCGGCGATGCAGGGCATGGCGGGCCGCATCATGAGCAACCGCAACTGGGACATGCTCGAGAAACTCGAGACCTTCGCCCGGTCCCGCGACAAGAGCATGGGCGACCTGGCCATCGCCTGGCTTGCGGCGAAACCATTCGTCCCCAGCGTCATCGCTGGCGCCACGAAGCCCGAACAGGTGGCGGCCAACGCCCGCGCAGGCGAATGGAAGCTGACGCCGGAAGAGACCGCCGAGGTCGATACAATCGCCTCGTAGCGCCGTCCCCGATCGTAGGGGCCGGCTGCTGCCGGCCCTCGTCGCCGACCACGATTGGTCTGCGTTCGCCGCGGGCTGACGGCGATCAGGCCCCTACGATCGGGACTGCGTGATCGGCCTCGGTAAAACGAACATCGCCATCCGCCGCCCGTGTGAGGGCACAACCTCGCCAACCGCGGCGAACCCCAATTTCGCCAGCACGCGCTGCGATGCCACGTTTGCCGGGTGGGTGAGCGCCACCACCTGATCGAACGGAAGCGTGGTGAACGCCCATCTGAGCGCCGCGCGCGCCGCCTCCGTCGCGTAGCCGCGCCCCCACGCTTCCCGCACGAACCCAGAAGCCAGCTCCGGCCGCTCGTCCTCCTCGCCCTCTCGCCAGCGGACAAAGCCGCAGTTCCCGATCGGCACACCGGTACTTCGCAGTGCGACCGTCCAGCGCCCATGCCCCCACCGATCCCACTCCGCCACGAATCCTTCGAGCGCCACGCGCGCGTCCTCGCGTCCCTGCACGGAGCCGTCGCCGATGAACCGCATCGCCTCGGCATCGGCGTTGTAAGCCGCCATGTAGTCGAGGTCAGTGATCGGATCTGGCGCCCGCAGGATCAGGCGTGGGGTCGTTAGAGTCGGGATGTCCACGCGAGAGAGTCTAAGCGCACGACGGTCGCCTCCCTGCTTTGGGAATGGCCACATGCGAATGAGCCGTCTCCCCCTCTCCACCGGAGTGGAGAGGGGGCCGGGGGGTGAGGGGACGCTGCCGGCACCACTCGGTAGGTCCGCCATTTCATCTCTTTCTCTTGGCGCACGACGGTTGCCTCCCCTCTCCACCGCCGTTCAGAGCCGCGACTGGCAAGGAGCGGCCGTTCCCCCGTCGCCCGAGCACGTCGGGTGTCGACCTACACGTACTCCCACTCGCGGTCACGCTCACGACGGGGAAGATACGTGCAGGTGGTGTCGAATTTACTGCAGGGCTCGTTCTTGTCGATGCCCCGTTCCAGGCAGCGACCGGATGGGATGCAGGCCTCGTCCGAGACCTGCGGCCATTGCGTCCTCATAACGTCCTCGAGGCTCTCGTTCCCGAAGCTCACAAGCACGCGGTCGAGGTCAGTGACGTCGGTCAGCGCAATACCGTCCACCTTAACGCCATTGACGATGAATTTGAACGTCTTGCCGTTGCCTTCGCAGAGTTCGCCTTCGGGCGTCTTGAGGCAAGTGTTCGCGCCGATAGTACCGCCGGCAGTCGTCTTGTCGGAAAGCTCGAATGTGATCGATCGGAAGAACTCGTCCCAGCTCGTCAACGAGCGGTGGACGTGAACGACGTTGACGCGCGGCGCATGGATGTGGACGTTCGCGTTGATCAGCTCAGTTTCCGTTGAAAAGAACTTTTCCTGATTGAAGTCATAGCGGACGCCGTCGATGTACAGGGCAAAGTCCGCGTGCCAGTGCACGGATATGCGGGGTTGGCACCCCTCTTCGCCCACCTTGCAGGTTACGATGTTGACGTCCTGCTTCTCGTCCGCGACCCACCTCCACCCCACAATCACACCCGCCGCCAGCATCGCGATTCCGAGAACGGCCCCCAACGGGATCCACATCCGGGGCGAAAGCCAACCATCCCAACGGGACTTCTCAGCCATCCACTCGATCCGAACTCCCCTCTCCCGCTTGCGGGAAAGGGGTTGGGGGTGAGGGCGGGATGTCCGTCAGGCGCAACAATGTCTCCACTCCGCCTGTCTAGTTGCCCGCCGTCGCGGAGGCCGATGCCGTCGCCGCGGGCGATGCGGCAGCGCTGGCGGAGGCCGATGCCGTCGCACTAGCGGCCACGGTCGCCGATGCGGTCGCGCTCCCCGTGACTGTCGCGGTGGCTGACTTTTGGTCCTGTGCAGCCTTGAAGATCGTCCGCCACTCCTCGATCCCCGGCGAGCCCTCGCCGATGCGTCCACCGTTGACGATAAACCCCGGTGTCGAGCGGATGCCCAGCGACTGCGCCTCGCGCTGGTTGTTCGACACCTCGGCCACCGTCTCCGGCGCCTGGTAGCACGCGTCGAACGCCGTGCGGTCCAGCCCGAGATCCGACGCGTAGCCCTTCAACTTGTCCTCGCTGAAGCGGCCCACATCGACCTGCTCGTTCGTGTCCTGGTTAGCATCCGCCTGGACAGAGAACAGTTTGTTGTGCAGCTCCCAGAACCTGTTCTGTTTGCCCGCGCAGGTAAGCCCCAGCGCCCCATTAACCGAATCCGTCCCAAGGATAGGCAGATGCCGGTATTCGATCTGAACGATTCCCGTCTTGACGAACTCCTCAATGATCTGCGGCTCTATGTTTGCGGTGTAGCGCAAGCAGAAGGGGCATTGGAGGTCTTCGAACTCGACCAGTTTCACGGGGGCGTCATCGCTGCCGAGTTTGTTGCCCTTCTGCATGTCCAACGGGAGGTTGTCCCCGGCCGTGGACAGCTTGCCGGAGAGCCCCCCGCTGCTGTCATCGCCGAAGAACTGCGTGAACACGAAGGCCAACGCAATGAGGACCACCGCGATCGCGCCGAGGGCGACCATGAAGCCGGTGCTAAAGATGCTGGAGCCACCACCGCCCCCGCTCGATCGTTGGGGAGTGCGTGTGGGTCGCGTGCGCTGAGACGTGCGCGTGGTGCGCGATTGTTCGCGGCGGGCCTGGCGATTCGACATAAAAGGGGCGTACCTGTGGAGGTTCTCGGTTGCCGGTGAGCGGTTCCCGGTGGTCATCCGATCGTAGCAGAGGCCCCGCCAAGGAACAC
>JBKKBS010000378.1:0-3774 GCA_046713815.1 Tepidiformaceae bacterium | reverse complement strand
AGCCGTTCTTCCAGAAGCGTGCACCCGCGAACCTGCCTTCCTGGATGCGCACCGCCCACATCACCTTCCCCAGCGGCCGTACTGCTGACGAATGTGTCTGCGACGAGCCCGCCGCCCTCGCCTGGGTCGCCAACACGGGCTGTCTCGACCTCAATCCGTGGCCTGTGCGCGCGGACGACGTTGACCACCCGGACGAGCTGCGCGTCGATCTCGACCCTACGCCCGAGGCCGACTGGGAGATGGTCCGCCAGGTAGCGGTCGTCGTTGGCGACATCCTGCACGACTTCGGCTACGAGGGCTATCCGAAGACCTCCGGCTCGCGCGGCATCCATGTGAACGTCCGCATCGAGCCGAAGTGGGGCTTCCAGGACGTGCGCCGTTGCGCCCTCGCCCTCGGCCGCGAAGTGGAACGGCGTGTGCCCGCACTCGCGACAACGAAGTGGTGGAAGGAGGAGCGCCACGGCGTCTTCATCGACTACAACCAGAACGCCCGCGACCGCACCGTCGCCTCGGCATACTCCATCCGCCCCAAGCCCGACGCCCGCGTCTCGTGGCCGATCGCGTGGTGCGACGTGCCCGATGTCGAAGCCGAGGACTTTACGATATTGACCGTGCCGAAGCTCTACAAGGAGCGCGGCGACGCGTCCGAGGCCATCGACGACAAGCACTTCTCGCTCGAGCCACTGCTCGAACTGGTGGCGAAGCAGGAGGCCGAGGGCCTCGGCGAAGCCCCGCTCCCGCCCCACTACCCCAAGGAAGAGGGCGAGCCCCCGCGCGTCCAGCCCAGCAAGCGCCGCAAACAATGACCACCAACACCCCCGACGGGCAGGGGTCTGCCCTTCCACACGCATGCCCCGAAATGGCGTCCGTAATCGCGTCGGGCGAAGTGGCGATCACATACAATTCGATGTTGCGAGAGTTCGGAATCCCCTACACCGACGGCGGGACGTCCATCCAACTGATCTGCCACTGTCCGTGGTGCGGAGCGGAGTTGCCAGCATCACTGCGCGATGAGTGGTTCGCAGAAATCCGAGCGCTCGGCCTCGAGTGGGGCGATCCGGGTATTCCTGAGAAATTAATGTCCGACGCCTGGTGGCAACCAGAGTAAAGCTGTGAAGGCCTTATTCCCGACCTTTCCAATACCCGACGCGTCGCTTCGCGTGAGCACAGGCGATGATCCGTACCACGCCTCCGGCCTGTCGGTAAATCAACAAATACAGAAAGTCGGGCACGAGTACCCGCCGCGTCCCGTGCAGATACGGTTCGCCGATCCGCGGAAACTCCAATACGAGTGCGATTACTGTTTCCAAGCGGGAGGCGAAGTGTGTCGCCTTCGGGATGCTACCGAGGCGGTAGAATTCTTTCGCCTCGATGATCTCGAACCGGGCCTCGTCGAGGACTTCAAGCTTCGTTGGC
Source organism: Tepidiformaceae bacterium (assembly GCA_046713815.1). Lineage (GTDB taxonomy): Bacteria > Chloroflexota > Dehalococcoidia > Tepidiformales > Tepidiformaceae > JBBDMZ01. The sequence continues at coordinate 2,358 of JBKKBS010000378.1, read as the reverse complement.
AGGGCTTAAGCCCTCCCACAACTGTCGGCGAACTTCTTCCCAGGGAACGAGCTTCGCGTCGCCCTGTTCCATCGCGGTCACGCGCCGGGCGAGTTCCGCGTCCCAGTATTCGTCGTAACCGGTCTCCTTCTCGATGCCCGCGAGCAGCTCGACGCCAAGGAGTTCGCGATCTTCATCGGACAGTTCCGAGGCGAGCAGTCGTACATCCTGCAAGGTCGTCATGTCGAGATTGTATCGCATGCCTGGGGCGGATGGTCACTCGCCGATCACGACATTCCAGTCCCGCACGCGCCAGCTTGTGACGAGGCCGTTCGCCACGTAGGGGTCGCGAGCGGCGAACTCTTCCGCGGATGCCCGGTCGCTGAAGACGATGGCGGCGCCGTCGAGGGGGCCGCTGTAGGCGCCGGCCATCCGCATGCGGCCGTCCTCGTGCAGCTCCCGCAGCAAACCCAGGTGCCCCTCACGGTGCGGAACTCGCTTCTCCTCGATATTGGGTACGTACTCGTAAAACAGGATTGCCAGCATGTGATGCTCCCTCCACGAACTGTCTATGCCCGGTGGGCTACAGTCCGGCCACGAATGCAACGACCGCGCCCATCGCCTCGGACCAATTCTCCGCACAAGTCCGCCCGGAGACACCTTTGCGCGGCTCAAGGTCATGGTTGCCGTCTTCGGACCAGTGGACGCGAATCGACTTCGACAGAGAGTAGCTGGCCACGTCGCCCTTCCCGCCGAATGCGTCGCGAGTGCCCTGCACGATGAGCGCCGGAGTCGTCAGTGTCTCGAGCTGGCCCACTCGCGGCTTCTCCGCGCGCCCGGGCGCGTGGAACGGGTAGCCGAGGCAGACCAGCCCGCGCGCTCCAAGTTCGTCCGCCACCATGCTCGCCATGCGGCCGCCCATCGACTTTCCGCCAATCACGCAGCCTCCCCCGCCGCCCAGTTCCGCGACCACCTCGCGCCACGCCTGAAGCAGCACCGCTTCGCGGTCCGGCGGGCGCCGCGATCCGGTCGTCCGGCGAGCGGCCATGTACGGGAACTCGAAGCGCGCCACACGCAGCCCTCGTTCCGCGAGCCCGGCCGCGAACGTCGCCATGAAGCCGCTGTCCATGGGCGCGCCCGCCCCGTGCGCGAGCACGATCCGCGGGTCAGCCTCCGTGCCGTCAAACAGGAATAAGGTCATGCCTGGCGGTCGCCGCGGTAGCGGTCGCTGCTGATCTCCTGGAGCTTGCGCCAGTGGTGCTCGGTCTGGATGCGGCGAATGGTCCCCGAACGGGCGCGCATCACGAGCGACTCGCTGATGGCCCCGCCGGAGCGGTATTCCACGCCCTTCAGCAAATCACCGGTGGTCACGCCACTGGCGGCAAAGAAAACGTCATCGCTCTTCACGAGGTCATCGATTGTCAGGATCTGGTCGAGGCTGAGACCGTGTTCGCGCGCGAATGCGATCTGGGCGTCGTCGCGCGCCCAGAGGCGGCCCTGGAAGTCGCCCTCAAGGCACTTCAGGGCACAGGCCGCGACGACCCCCTCTGGGGACCCGCCAATGCCGAGCAACATGTCTACGCCGGTGCCTTCGATCGCGGCAGAGACAGCCGCCGGCTGGTCGCCATCCGTGATGAAGCGGATGCGCGCGCCAGCGGCCCGCACCTGGTCGGCAATGTCCGTGTTGCGGTCGCGGTCGAGGATGACGACCGTAACCTCCTCGACGGAGAGGTCCTTCGCCCGCGCCACCTGCTGGATGTTCCACGCGACCGGCGCGGAGAGGTCGATCATGCCCTTGGCCGCCGGGCCGACAGCGATCTTTTCCATGTAGAAGATATCCAGCGGGTTGAAGAGCGCGCCCCGCGGCGCCGCGGCGATGACGCTCACGGCTCCGCCGCGCCCCTGGGCGGTGAGCCGCGTGCCCTCAAGCGGGTCGACGGCAACATCGACCTGCGGCCCCGTGCCGTTGCCCACGCGCTCGCCGTTGTACAGCATCGGCGCCTCGTCCTTGACGCCTTCTCCGATAACGATGATGCCGTCCATGTCGACCGTGTCGAGCATCATGCGCATGGCGCTCACGGCCGCCCCATCGGCGCCGTTCTTGTCGCCTCGCCCAACCCAGCGCGCGGCCGCGAGCGCCGCCGCTTCCGTCGTGCGCACGAGCTCCATGGCGATGTTGCGATCCGGGACCTGTTCATTCCTCACGGCTGTCCTCCGATAGTGTTGCCCTGGGGTGTGCTACGGGTTCAGCCCGAGCTGTGCGGCGACGGGTTTCAGCGCGTCCGCGACGAAGAGGATGTGCTCGTCGAAGTCAACGCCCAGGTCGACCGCGCCTTTGAGCAGGTCGTCGCGATCGATGGACGCCGCAAAGGCCTTCGT
>JBKKBS010000377.1:0-3111 GCA_046713815.1 Tepidiformaceae bacterium | reverse complement strand
TCAAGGTCGCGCCAGAGAGCGTGGACACGAGTCTCGCGTTCTGGGTGCACAACACCTCCAAGAAATCGGTACTCCTCGACCTTGAAGCGTCCGATGGCCAGGCGGCGGCGCGCCAGCTCGTCCTTTCCGCCGATGTCGTGATCGAGGACAACCCCGTGGGTTGGATGGCCGAGCGCGGACTCGGCTTCGCGGACATCCAGGGCGAGAAGCCGTCGCTTGTGTACACCTCCATCACCGGGTTTGGGCAGGATGGCCCGCACGCGGACTACTGCTACAGCGACATCGTGGGGCAGGCGATGGGCGGAATGATGGTGCTCGCCGGGGAGCCAGCGGATCCGCCGAACATGATCTACGGCAACCAGGCAGACGTGGGCGCGAGCATCCAGGCGGCGCAGGGCACGTTGATGGCGATCATCCACGCCGAGGCGACGGGCGAAGGGCAACAGGTCGATGTCTCGGTGCAGGAGGCCATGAGCGTGAACCAGGAAACGGCCATGCAGACATGGGACCTGCACAAGAGGAATCGCGTGCGCACGGGCGAGCGCGGCATGCTGCCGATCCAGTTGCCCGGCGCCGGCAACTATCGCTGCCTCGATGGCGATGTCTTCTGCTACGTCCTTGCTCCTGGCGGCGCGGACTTCCCGGTGCTGCTGGAATGGATGAAGGAGCAGGGCAAGCACGAGGACCTGGATCAGGAGCCGTATCTGTCGGTCTGCCACCAGCTCAACATGAGCTTCCTCACGCAGGTCTTGAGCAACCCGGCAATTGCAGAATCCATGATGCCGCAGCTCATGCACATCAACGAGGTACTCGCACGCTTTTATGCTTCGATGACCGCCAACGAGGCGTACATCGGTGGGCAGACCCGCCGCCTCCTCAACGGCATCGTCTCGACCCCGCGCGACCTTGCCGAGAACGAACAGCTCCGCGCACGCCAGTGGTTCAAGCAGCTAGAGGTCGACTTCCTGGGGGCCACGATCGAGTTCCCGGGCGCGCCCTACCGGCTGTCCGAGACGCCGGTTTTGATTTCGCGGCCGCCACGGCTGGGAGAGCATACGGATGCACTCTTGGGCGGCCTGAAGACGACTGGAGGCAGCAGATGAGCAAGCGACCACTGGACGGCATCCGCGTGGCGGACTTCTCCTGGTTCGGAGCAGGGCCCATTGGCGGCCAGACGTTGGCCACTTTCGGGGCGGAGGTAGTGCGCATCGAGTCGGAGACGCGCATCGACGCCCTGCGGGTCGTACAACCTGTGGCGCTGAACGAGGACGGCAGTTACAAGCCGGGCTACAACTGCTCGGGCTACTTCAACAACTTCAACGCCGCCAAGCTCTCCATCGCCCTCAACCTGAACACGGAGAAGGGGCAGGAGATCGCGTACCGAATCGTTGAGAAGAGCGACATCTTCCTGAGCAACTTCACGCCGCGCGTGATAGACAAATGGAACCTTCAGTATGAACGGCTGAAGGAAGTAAACCCCCGGATCATCGCCGCCTATCAGCCGATGCAAGGCTTGGAGGGCCCACACCGCGAATTTCTTGGATTCGGCGCAGTACTTACGCCCATCACGGGCATCACCGGGATGTCCGGCTTCCCACATCGGCCACCGATCGGCGTTGGGACGAACTACCCCGATTACGTCGTGAACCCCGGGCACACAGTGACGGCCATCCTCGCCGCCCTGCGCTACCGCAACCGGACCGGCAAGGGCCAGCTGATCGAGCTGCCGCAGATCGAGTCGGTAACGACGGTGCTTGGCACGGCGGTGGCGGATTACCTGGCCAATGGCAACACCCAGTCACGCGGAGGCAATCGCAGCGCGGTCGCCTCGCCGCACGGCGTCTTCCCATGCGCCGACGACCCGGAGTCCGTCAACTCGCCGGACCGCTGGGTGGCCATCGCCTGCCGCGACGAGCGCGAGTGGATGGAGTTGTGCCAGGTGCTCGGTCATGCCGAATGCGCCGGAGATGCACGCTTCGAAACGTTCGAGGCGCGCAAGTCGAATGAGGACGCACTGGAGGCGATGGTTGGCGAGTGGACGGCGAAGCGAAAGGCCGAGGACGTGATGGCACTGCTGCAGGGAGCCATGATCCCGTGCGGCGTGGTCCAAACGGCCCAGGATCTCCTCGATCGCGACCCACATGTGAAAGCGCGTGACTATTATGTCTACCTGAACCACCCCGAGGTCGGGCGTTCCGCGTATGACGGTCCCGGTTGGAAGATGAGCGCGACCCCCGGGGCGCTGACAGCGCCCGCTCCGCTCCTCGGAGAGCACACGATCGACGTCTGCGAGCGCATCGCCGGTCTGAGCATGGATGAGATCGGCAACCTCATGGCGGAAGGCGTGCTGGCGTAGGAGTACAATAGTGGCCATGAACCGCGTGCCCTTTCGCTACGATCCAGACCCGGTCATCGAGGCCTACAAGAAAGACCTTGACGTAACGCTGATTCAGCATTCCCTCCGTCTGTCGGTTGCTGAACGACTCGACCGCCTCGTGCGATTAATCGAACTCGTCGAGGAAATGCAGCGAGCAGGACGGTCGGCGAGGCGCAAAGCCGGGTCCCAGCGACTAACTTTCCAGGTCCGATCGAGACGCTTGTGGATTCAGGCGTTCACTTCATCGTGATCGGGGGAATAGCGGCTACCGTTCATGGCTCAAGTCGCGCGACAGCAGATCTCGATGTGGTGTACCTCAGGACGGCGGAAAACATGCGTGCGATTGCGTCGGCACTCGCTCCACACCACATCTACCTCCGCGGAGCGCCCCGCCAGATCAGTGAGGCCGCACGGATCCGAGCGATCTTCTCCCGCCGCTCGCTGTGTCTCACGCCACCAGTGTATCAGCGGGCGGCGAGCAGTTGGTCGCGCTGGATCCGGAGGTCGTCGAGGTTGGCGTGGAGCGCTGCGATAACTTCTTCAAGCGTGCGCAGACGGCCCCGCAGTTCGGCGTCCTCGACGTCGTGCTCGCTCATCGACTTCTGTAGCTCCTCGAGCTCGGTCTTATGGGCGTGGAGCCGACGGCGAAGCGCGTGATTCTCGGCGTCCGACTTGCGGAGAGCCGCCACCAGTGCGGACGACGGGAGCAGCTCCGCACCCGCGGGGTCGGCAAC
>JBKKBS010000376.1:0-4055 GCA_046713815.1 Tepidiformaceae bacterium | reverse complement strand
GTGAACGTGTATCGTCGGTCGCCTCGTTCGCGAACCCTCAGCGCCTCGGCCAGCCATTGCCCATGTGACGGCCACGTATTCAATTCCTGGAGCGCCACAACGTCTGGCTCCAGCTCCTTTATCTGGGCTACGATCCGGTCGCGCCGCGATCGCCACCCTGACGCCCGTCCGTGCACATTCAGCGTCACCACGCGGATCGTCATCTCATCCCCTCTTCACCCAACAGCTTCCGCGACTGAACACGATGGCCGCAAAAAGGCAAACCGTCTCCCCTCTCCACCGCAGTGGAGAGGGGCAGGGGGTGAGGGGGGCTACCGCCCCGTGAACGTCGCTTCACGGCGCTCGGAGAAGGCGGCAAGACCTTCCTTGAAGTCGTCGCTCTGGAAGAGCGGCAGCAGTTGCAGGTAGATGTGGTCGACCGCCGCCTCGAAGCTCTCCTCCATGCCCAGGCGCATCATGCGCTTCGTCGACTGCACGCTGAGCGGCGCGTTGTTCGCGATTTGCTTCGCCATCTTCATCGTCTCGGGCATGAGCTGGTCATGCGGCACGACCCTGTTCACCAGTCCGAGCTCCAACGAGCGCTGCGCGTCGAGCACGTCCCCGAGGAACGCGACCTCCGCAGCCTTCGCCCAACCCAGCAGCCGCGGAAGGTACCAGCAGCCGCCCGATTCTGGCAGCACGCCGCGCTTCGCGAAGACGGCGCCCATTTTCGCGTTCTCGCTGGCGATGCGGATGTCGCAGCCGAGAGCCATGTCCATGCCGTAACCCGCGGCCGCGCCGTTGAGGGCGCAGATCATCGGCTTATCCATGCGGTTGATCACGATTGGTGGCGAGTTGTGGAGGTCGAACAACTGGTACCGCGGCCGCGTACCGTTGTTGGCGGAGCCGATACCGTCCCCGGAGGAGACATCCTTCAAGTCCAGCCCCGCGCAGAATCCCCGTCCCGCGCCCGTGAGCACGACTGCCCGCACGTCCGGGTCGATGTTCGCTTCCTGGAGCGTCTCCGAGAGCTTCCGCAGCATCGGCCCGCTGATTGCATTCAGGCGGTCGGGCCGGTTCAGGGTGATGGTGAGGACATGGTCCTCGCGTTCGACGAGTACCTCATCGGTGTCGGGCATGGTCTGCCTCCGTACGCGATTTCAAGATGTCGCGAGTGTGGCATTGACGGTTGCGCCGTGCAACCAAGGTAGCTGTTAGCTACCTCAACAGCCATTCGTGCAGCGTGAGCCCGCTGTCTCGCACGCGCTTCGCCTCATCCTTGCCCAGCCAACGGATGTGCCAGGGTTCGTACATGTAGCCCGTGATGGGCTCCTTGCCCTCCGGATAGCTGATAATGAACCCGTACTTCCAACTGTTCGCGGTGAGCCAGGCAGCTTCCGTGGTGCCTTCGAAGCCTTCGAGGGAGTACCCCGCGTTAGCACTGGTGACGTCGGTCGTCGTCCCGAGCTGGTGCTCTGAGTGGCCAGGCCGCGCGCTCACGCGGTCCGCGTAGGCCTCTCCGCCCCGGTTGACGCTGGACTGGTAGGCCGAGACCTGGGGCTGGTAGCTCCGGTAGCTGCTTGCCGCGAGGATCGTGTGTCCGTCAATTTGCGCGGCGCTAAACAGCTCACGAAACGCGGCCGCAGCGGCGGCGCGCAGCAGTTGTCCGCCGCCGCTCACCATCTCCGCCGGCAGCGATTCAAGGTCCGGGGGCACGCAGTCGGCCGTGAGCCGGTGCTGCTTGTCCATTGGCGCGCGGATGTCGCCGCAGGCGACGACGATCGAGGTGTCGGGAGTCGGCGTGGCGTTACCGGGAGGCCCCGGGGTCAACGGCACGGGCGTGGGCTCCGGGGAGTTGGTCTCTGCCGTCGGCCTGGCACTCTCCGCCGTCTCCGTGGCTCGTGGTTCGATCGAGGCGGCGCTGGTCGGCAGCGCCTCATCATCGTCCCCGCCGCAGGCGCCCAGGATCAGCGCAAGGACCGCAATCGCGAGGAACCCGCGCACGCTACCGTCTCCCAAGGAGGTACTCGTGCAGCGTCAGCCCACTCTCCCGCACTTTCGCCGCCGTGTCCCTGCCAAGGTAGCGGATGTGCCACGGCTCGTGCGCGTAGCCCGTGACCTGCTCCTTGCCCTCCGGGTAACTCACCACGAACCCGTACCGCCACGCGTTCTCCGCGACCCACGCCGCTTCCGGAGTGCCCTCGAACGGCTCAAGTTCGTACCTGGCGCTAGCGGTGGATACGTCGACCGTTGTCCCGAGCTGGTGCTCGCTGTGGCCGGGCCGTGCGCTGTAGCGGTCGACTTCGTCGCCATGGATGGCGCGGTTCTCTTCGTAAGCCGCCACCTGGTCGTCGTAACTTCGGTACGCGCTGACCGCGAAGAGCGCGTACCCCTGCACCTTCGCCCCTGCGACCAAGTCGCCCAGCGCATCCGCGGCGGTTGCGCGCATCCGCTGGGATCCGCGTGAGTTCGTCGCCGGCAACTCCCGGAGGTCCGACGGCGCACAGTCCCGCGGCAGGCGGTGCGCTTTGTCCAACGGCGCGAGGATGTCTCCGCAAGCCGCCATCGCCGGTTCGTCGGCCGTCGCCGGTTGTGTGGGTGTGGCGGTTGCTGCTGGCGCGGGTGACTCTTCGGTTGGTGCGGCAGTTGCCGTGCGAACTGGACCCGGCCCGCCGAAGTCAACGCTCGAACCCCCACCTCCGCCGCCGTCGATTGCGCGCACGAGCATGGCCAACACCGCGACGAACGCGCCCACCACCATCACGATCGCGATCACATTGAGCTGGCGCCAGTTGAGTTCGCGCCGTTGCCCCACCGTTGCGCGCTTCCGCTGCCGCGTGCTCGTCATCGCTTCCAACCGTAGCCGCTCCCGCGCTTCCGACCCAACGCCGTCATCACCCGCTCGTGACGGTCAGTTCGCGATGCGTGGGTCGCGCTCAATATCATCGAGAAATGCGCGCAGCAACGCGTTCGTTACCTGTGGCCGTTCCAACTGAAAGAAGTGACCCGCGCCCACCATCGGCTCTTGCCGCACGAACGTCGTGATGTCGCGCAGCCAGTCCGGGTCGCCCAGTGGAGAGTTCGCCCAGATCGCCATGAACGGCTTCTGGTCGGCGCTCCTGATCAGCTCCTCGATCCGATCGGAGAACATCTGCCCGTTCGAAAGCATGCCCGCCGCCACTTCGCCCGGGCAGGTCAGCATCATCTCGCGCACTTCGTCGCGTAGCTCCTCGCTGGTCTCCTCCGTGAAGAAGGTCTCCAGGAATTCCGCCATCGGCGACATCGATCCGGCCGCCGCCACTGCCTGCGATGTGCTCTCGAAGCGCCCGCTCCTGGCCGCATCAAGGGGCGAATCGCCGAGCACCAGCCCCAGGACCAGGTCCGGGTGCCGGTCGTTGAGCAGGAGCGCCACCATGCCGCCGAGGCTGTGGCCCACGACTACCGCCGCGCCGACTCCACGCTCTCGCATGAGCCCGGCCACGTCGTCCGCGGCCTGCGTCGTATCGAATGGGGGCAGCGCCTGCGATGCGCCGCGCCCGCGCAAGTTTACGGCGATGCAACGGTGGTCGCGGCTGAGGTCCTCCACCTGTGGCGCCCACGCGGACATGTTGCAGGCCCACCCGTGGATGAAGACGAAGGCCGGTTCGCCTTCGCCTTCATCGCGAAACTCGATCTCGGCGCCGTTAACGGTCAGTGCCGCCAACGGGCGATCCTGTGCTTCCTGGCGGGCTTGCGGCCCACCCGCCCCACGGCGAGCAGCAGCGGAGCGGCCTTCGCGGCCATCTCAAGCACGGTGAAGACGCCGGACTTGCTTCGCTTGGCCGTCGTCCGGGCGCGCTTCCCGAGCTTCTTGCGGTCGACTTTCGCGGCGGCCTGCCGAGCCGTACCGGGCGCATGCTTCGCCGTCTCTCCCAGCGCGGAGAGCAGGTCGTGCGCCGATGCCCGTGCCTTATCGAGGTCGACCGTCTCGAGGGTCTGCTTCGCACGCGATACGCCGGACTTGCCCACCCCGGCCAGCGCCGTCGCGGTCTCCGCGGCCCGCGCCCGCGCACGTTCGATGTCCACGCCCTTCAGTG
>JBKKBS010000375.1:0-6793 GCA_046713815.1 Tepidiformaceae bacterium | reverse complement strand
CGAGCTGTGCGGCGACGGGTTTCAGCGCGTCCGCGACGAAGAGGATGTGCTCGTCGAAGTCAACGCCCAGGTCGACCGCGCCTTTGAGCAGGTCGTCGCGATCGATGGACGCCGCAAAGGCCTTCGTCTTCATCTTCTTGCGCACGGATGATGGTTCGATTGACGAGATCGCCCTGTCGGGTTTCACGAGCGCACAGGCGGTGATGAATCCGGAAAGCTCGTCCACGGCGAAGATCGCGCGGTCCATCTTTTGCGTGTACTCGAGCCCCAGGAACGGGGCGTGACAGAGGATGGCGTAGCGAATGTCCTGGGGCACGCCGCGCTTCTCCAGGATCTTGGACCCCTCTTCGGGATGAAGGTCGGGCGTGGGGTGAATCTCCCAGTCGAAGTCGTGGAGCAGGCCGACGATCGCCCACTTCTCCTCGTCCTCGTGGTAGTGCCTGGCATAGCCACGCATCGCCGCCTCCACGGCGATCCCGTGTTTCCGCGTGCGTTCCTCTTTCGAGTACTCAACCAGGATCTGCCAGGCTTCGTCACGGTCCATGCCACCCCTCCTTGGCGTGCCGCCGCGATCCTACCAGACGTGGCCATTGAGGGCTGTCGGCTGTCCGGGCCGGGGTGGTTCGTGGCGAGCAGCCGCGCCATGATGCACGGGCCTTCGCGGACACCCGATGGCAGATAGCCGACAGCCAACAGGAGCCCGCCAATGCCGAACCTTCCCGGGATGGGCAATCCGCCCACCATGCCCGCGCAATACGCCACCCTCGTCGACCGCGTCCTGCTCTACAGCTCCCGCGCCGTCGACGGGCTGACGGTGGAGCAGCTCTGCGACACCCACGACGGCGTCACGAACTCCATCGGCTGGGACGTCTGGCATGTCGTGCGCACGATCGACAACATCATCCACTTCGTCTTCGAGCGTGAGCAGCCCGTCTGGCTGCGCGACGGCTACGACACGAAATGGGGCCTGCCAAAGGTCGACCAGGGCACCGGCCAGGACCCGGATGACGCCTACTCTCTGCGCTTCCCCGAGCCGGCCGAGTTCGACGGCTACACGCGCGCCGTGCAGGCGGCGGTCGTGCCGCGCATCGCCGCGATGACCGACGAATACCTTTCGCACGTCCTCTTCATCCGCCCCTGGGGCGAGATCCCGCGCATGGAAGCGATCGGGCACGGGCTCATCGGCCACGGCAACGGGCACCTCGGCCGCACCTCGCTCGCGCGGACCTTGTACGGCCTCCCTGGCCTGGGCTTCTAACGGCTGTCAGGTGATCGGCTTTCGGCGTTCGGGGGACGCCGATGCGGACAGCCGACAACCGTTAGTCCCAGCGCAGTTCGCCCTCCAGCAGCCCCATGATGTGGATATCCGAATACCGACCGTACTTGAAGTGCGCTTCGCGGCGCGTGCCTTCGAGCACGAAGCCGACCTTTTCGTAGACGTGCCTGGCGCGGTCATTGCCGGCGTAGACCTCGAGCTGGATGCGGTGAAGGTTCATGTGCTCGAAGCCGAAGCGGCAGAGCACGCGCATCGCGTCCGTTCCGTAGCCGCCGTCCCAGCAGGCCTTGTCCCCGATCGCGATGCCGAGCGTAGCACTGCGGTTCTCCGCGTTGCCGTCCTCAAGCGATATGCCGCCGAGGAGCGCGCCATCCGCTTTCTTCACGACCGAGAAGTTCGCGTTGCCATAACCCGGCTGGCTCTGCGCCTCCAGGAACTCGCGCTCTGCCTTGTGCGAGAGTGGGTACCGCAGCGTCAGATGCTGCGTGACTTCGGGGTCGTTGAACCACTGGTAAAGCAGCGGCTCGTCCTCCGGCTCGCGTGCGCGGAGGCGGATAAGACGGCCTTCAAACGGTGATTCCATGGTAGTCCTCCCAGCATTTGGTGCGTTATCCAGCGGCCACGGAGGGCCGCGGCTCCTGTACCAACTCTCTCGCGAGCAGGCCCATCACGACGATGTCGCGGTATTTGCCGTACCGGTAGTCGGCGTCGCGCTTCACGCCTTCCACGCGGAAGCCCAGCTTTTCGTATACGTGTTGTGCACGCGGGTTTTCCGCGAACACCTCCAGGTCGATGCGGTGCAGGTTCATATGGTCGAAGCCGAAGCGGCAGAGGACGCGCATCGCATCCGTCCCGTAGCCACCGTCCCGGTACTGCTTGGCGCCGATCCAGATGCCGAGGGTGGCGGCGCGATTCTCCGGGCCTCCCCCTCGCAGGGCACAACTTCCAATCAGCTCGGCCGCGAGCGTTTCGATAGCAAACGCACAGCGTTCCCATCCTAGCGCCGGGAGCGCCTCCAGGTAGGAGCGTTCTTCTCGCAGCGAGATGGGGTAGCGCATGAGCACGTTCCGGGTGATCTCGGGGTCATTGAGGACGCGGTGGAAGAACGGCGCATCCTCGGGCTCGCGTGCACGCAGCCGGACCAGGTTGCCTTCGAACGGTGATTTCATCGCAAGCGGGAACGTATTCGGTGCCGCTCGCCCAGACAAGCGGGTAACGCCTTCTCGCCAAGAGGCCCCACCAAAGGCGGGGCCTCCCGATGGCCGATGGCTGACAGCCAACGGCTACGAAATGAACAATGGCGCGAGCACCAGCGTGATCGTGCTCAGCAGCTTCACGAGGACGTGCAACGCCGGGCCCGCAGTGTCCTTGAACGGGTCACCGACGGTGTCGCCGACGACGGCCGCCTCGTGGATATTGGAGCCCTTCTCCACCACGGACCCGTCCGCGTTCTTGAGTCCGCCCGACTCGATGAACTTCTTGGCGTTATCCCAGGCGCCACCAGAGTTGTTCAGGTAGGTGGCCACGAGCACGCCGCCGATCGTGCCTACCATCAGCATGCCCGCCACGGATGACCAGCCCTCGTTCCCGTCGCCACCAAAGGCGTAGCGGAAGATCAGGCCCACGGCCACGGGCAGACCGATCGCGAGCAGGCCGGGCGCGATCATCTCACGCAGGGCCGAGCGCGTGGTGATGTCCACGGCGCGGGCGTAGTCCGGCCGCACCTCGCCCGTCATGATGCCGGGATTTTCGCGGAACTGGCGCCGCACCTCTTCGATGATCCCGCCCGCCGCCTTGCCCACCGCCCGGATAGCGAGCGAGCTAAAGAGGAACACGAGCATCACGCCCATAAAGGCGCCCACGAAGACTTCCACCTTGGCGATGTTGACCGGCATGATGCGCGGCAGCGGCAATGGGCTCCCCGAGTCGAGGAATTGGGCTGCGTCAGCCGCTTCCACGTCCCCCTCGTCCACCTTCCGCTGAAGAATGGCAGCCGTCTCCTCCCGGTCCGCGATCATGAGCGCGTCGCGGTCGACTTCACTGAACTTGTCCTCGTCGTCGACCTTGTCGACGAGCGCATTGAGCGCGCCACCGTAACCCGTGACGCTGTCGGCGACGGCCGCCCGGATGTCGGCGCCTGCGGGCAAAAGATTGTTGTCCTGCTGGAGCGCGACGAATCGTTCCGGGTCGTCTCCCGCGATCTTCGACATCTCCACGCGTACCTCGTCGAGGTACGCGGTGAAGAGGAGGAAGGCGGCGAGGGCGGCGGAACCGACGGCGTAACCCTTGGTGAGGGCCTTGGTGGTGTTGCCGACGGTGTCGAGGGCGTCCGTGATTTCGCGCGCCTCGGGGGCTGTGCCCTCGGCCATCTGGGTGATGCCGCCGGCGTTGTCCGTGATCGGCCCGAAGGTGTCCATGGCAAGCACGTAGGCGGCCGACATGAGCATGCCCATGGTCGCGACGGCCGTGCCGAACACGCCCGTGGAGACGCTATTGACGTTCTCGAGGTCCGCCTGCTCGCCCAACACAAACGCCACTACGAGACCAAGGCCGACCGTGATCGCCGTCACCGCCGTCGTCTCAAATCCGACAGCCGTGCCGATGATGATGTTCGTGGCCGAGCCCGTGCGGCTCGCGTTGGCTATTTCCTGCACCGGGCGCCAGGCGCCGGCGGTGTAGTACTGGGTGATGTAGACGAAGGCTATGCCCACGGCAATGCCCACCAGTCCACAGAAGAAGAACCAGTACCAGACGTCGCCGAGCATGGCCGTCGTCGCGATCGCGAGGCCGCCGATGCTGAGCACTGTGATCGTCCAGTAACCGCCGTTGAGGGCGCCCATCGGGTCCTTGATGCGGTTCGCCCAGAAGGGCACCGTGATCATGCCGATGATCGTCGCGAACACGCCGAACGACCGCAGCACGAGCGGGAAGAGCACCCACTCCACATCGCCAGTGGCGACGTAGATGGAGGCGCCGAGGATCATCGCGCCGATGTTCTCGGCGGACATGGATTCGAAGAGGTCGGCGCCACGGCCCGCGCAGTCGCCGACGTTGTCGCCCACGAGGTCCGCGACCACGGCGGCGTTGCGCGGGTCGTCCTCGGGGATGCCGGCCTCGACCTTGCCCACGAGGTCCGCGCCCACGTCGGCGGCCTTCGTGTAGATGCCGCCGCCGAGCTGGGCGAAGAGCGCGACGAAGCTCGCACCGAAGCCGAAGCCGACGATCAGGAAGGGCGTCTCCTGGACCGTGTGGCCGAGGAGGTTGCTGTAAATGGCGAAGATGCTGGCCACGCCGATCAGGCTGAGCGCAACCACGAGAAAGCCGCTGACGGCGCCGCCGCGGAGGGCGGTATTGATCGCGTCGGCGAGACTGTTCTGGGCGGCGCTGGCCGTGCGGCCGTTGGCGCGCACGGCGATTGACATGCCGATGTACCCGGCCACGCCCGAGGCGAGCGCGCCAACGATGAAGGCGACGCCCGTGAGCACGCCAGTCTCGGTCTCCTCTTTGAAGATGCCGACGACGACGCCCACGATGATCGATGTGACGAGTGCGAGGATGCCGATCGTGCGGTATTGGCGTGCGAGGAAGGCGTTCGCCCCCTCGAGGATCGTCCCCGCGACCTCTTGCATGGCGGGCGTACCCTTGTCCCGTTTCAGGACGTCGTAGGCCAGCCAGATTGCGAACAGGACGGCGGCAACGGATGCGGCCGGGATCATGATCTGGGCCAGGAGCATGGTAGTGGCCTCCCCCTCAGGTGAATGGGCTGAATCGCGCCGTGCCCGCTGTCCCTTGCAGGCACGCATAACCAGCGGCCGCCCCGAAGACGCGCCGTAGCGTGCGAAATCTAGCAAATCCCGTATTTACGGGGAATCCGCCTTGCATAAGTGTTGCGAACCGCCCGCGACCTCATCCGGCATTCCCACCTTCTACGTAGGCAACAACGCGAAGGGCCGATTCAACTGGCTCGTACGACCCGGTCACGGCCCGCCGCGACACCACGAAAGAGAAGGATGAAAAACATGAAGTTTCCAAAGATGATGGTCACAGGCCTGGCAGCCGCTAGCGTGCTCGCGGGCGCGATCGGCGCCTTCCCGGCGGGCAGCGCCTCCGCCGCCCACTGCCTCGAGACCGATGAGCCCGGCTTCTCCTATTTCGGCACGGACCATGTGAAGGAGACCACCCACGCGACCCCCGGCGAGGGCGGCAATCCCGGTCCCCACATGGGCACGCCCGGCGCCTCGAACTGCAACGAGACCAGCGGCAACCCCTCCGGGCGCGCGCCCGGCCAGAACAAGTAATCCCCTCCTCGGAGTGACAGCGACCGGCCCCGCCTCGACGGAAGAGGCAGGGCCGTTGCTTTCGCCGGGAGATCTCCAATCGACAATCGACAATCGACAATCGACAATCCCCCGATGCGTGAAGTTGCGGAACTGAATGGCGATGGCATCGCGGCCGAGCTGCGTGATGCCATCCATGGTCTGAACGAGGCGCTCGGTTCGCCCGTCTCGTTCCAACCCGTCGATTGGACGGTCGAGCGGCGCGAAGCAGGCGATGCCGCCGTCAACGAGGGCATCGAGCTCACCCGCGCACTCGGTGCAGCGATGAAGTACCCCACGGTCACGAAATCCATCAGCCCCAACCAGATACTCCGCGACGAGCTTGACCTCGCCGTCATCCACCGCCCCTGCCGCACATACCCGGGCGTCAGCACCAACTACACGGGAGCCATCGACCTCCACGTCGTGCGCGTCGCGACGGGCGGCACCTACGAGGACGCTGGCCGGCGTATCGGATCCACCTCTGCTGTGAGCATCCGGATCATGGAGCGCACGCCCGTCGAGCACGCCGCCCACTTCGCCTTCCGCCTGGCAGAGCGCAACCGGCACGACGTTGTCTCCACAAGCAAGTACACCATCCAGCGCGCCGCCGACGGCCTCTTCGAGGACATCGTCGACGAAGTCGAGAAGGAGTACCGGAACACGCGGCACACGCGTGAGCTTTTCGACGCCCTGCTGGCGAAGTTAATCATGTTCCCCGAGCGTTACGACGTGATTATCTGCCCGAACGAGTACGGCGACTTCCTCAGTGACGCCGTCTACGGGCTCATCGGCTCCATCGGCCTCGGCGCGAGCGCGTCGTACGCCTTCACGCCGAGCCACCAGCCGAACATCGGCATCTTCGACCCCTCGGGCGGTACCGCGCCGGACATCGCCGGCAAGGGCATCGCCAATCCCTCGGGCGCGATCGAAGCGTACGGCTACCTGCTCGAATACTGCGGCCACTTCGATATGGGCAAGCGCCTCGTCGACGCCGTCCACGATTCCATCGCCGCCGGCGAAAAGACCGGCGACCTCGGCGGCGCCCTCAACACGCGCGAATTCACGGACGCCGTCATCAAACGCACAATCCCATAGGAGCCGCGGCTGGAGGGCGTGCCATCGTGTGGAACACCGAGGGCGCGTCCCGACGTTAGTGACGGCGTCTTTTCGTCGCGCGTAACGCCACGCGCTCCCGGAC
>JBKKBS010000374.1:0-2948 GCA_046713815.1 Tepidiformaceae bacterium | reverse complement strand
CCCTACCTTCCCCAGCTTCGAATACTCTCGTCCTCGCCACGCCCTCGGCCGCCGCACCGTACTCATCACGATGCGCAATGCCGCGAGCGGATCCGCCGTCGGCGACAGCCAGAATGCGACGCCCGTGCGTGCGTAGGACGCCGCGAGTGCGCGTTGCAGCAGCACGCGCACGAGCACAAGGATCCCCGACACAAATCCCACGAGCTTCGCAGGCTCGCCGAGCGAAACGCCGGCCATCCACAGTGCACCGAGGAGGACGAGCGCCGGGAGCGGAATGCCCTGCACGAGCACCAGGAAGAGGACGTCGCCCCACTGACGCCATGTGGTCGACGCGTCCTTCAGGTCGAGCGAGCGACCCCATTCGCGCCAGGTCTCGCGCACCGAGGTATACGACCGGACGTCGTACAGGCGGGAGCCATCGAGAAAGCCCACCCGACGTCCGGATCGCGCGAGGTGGCGGGCAAGAGTGACGTCGTCGCAGAACGACGCCCGCGCGCTGCGGTAACCGCCCGCATCCAGCAACACCGCTCGTCGCGCCAGGAAGCACTGGCCGTTCGCCATGACGCGCTCCGGATCTACGTCCGTGCCTGCCGCGCCAACGCGGTAGACGAGCGTCACGAGCAGGGCCGGTTGCAGCCATCGCTCCGCTGCGCCGTCGATCCTGAATCGAGGAGAAAAGGAGACGGCATCGTATCGGCACTCGATGGCTGCGTTCACCGCGCCTGCCGCCAGCCCCGGCCGCGGCTCCGTGTCGGCGTCGATGCCGAGCACCCACTCGCAGGCCGCCCGGCGAAGTCCATGGTCGAGCGCCCAGACCTTTCCCACCCAGCCAGGCGGGAGCGGATCGTCTCGCAGCAGGCGAATGCGCTGGTCGCGCGTCGCCGCGTCCAGTACGAGCGCCGCGGTGCCATCCGAGCTGCCGCTGTCCACGACAAGTATCTCACCGACGATTGGACCCTGCGCCATCAATCCGTTCAGGCACGGGGCCAGCCGGTGCTCCTCGTTGAGCGTCGCGACGATCACGCTCACCGTGGGCGCGGACGACGCATCGGTGGCCGGAGCGACCGGAGGGCGGCGATGCCGGCCCGGGAGGAGTCGGATCGCGAGCAACGCGAGCGCAGCGGCTTGCGCCAGCGCGAGGAGTAGCAGCACGACCCAAAGCTATTGCGCGCGCCAGCGCGGGCGTAGTAGTGCAGGCATCGCCAGGGCCCGCGCCCGTTAGATCCGCGCGCTACCCAGCATGTTCAGGTCGATCGCCGCCGAGATGCGCAGTGCCGGCTTTGCCTGGTCGCGGTAGCGCTCGAGGCACGCCTCGTCGCAGCGGAGCCAGTCGGCCGGGATCGGCGTCAGTCGACGCTTTTCAACCTGGGCCTCGAAACAGAGCCAACCATTTCCGAGCCCGGCACTGAGGACAGGGCGTCGGCCGACCACTACCCGACGCTCGCGCGCCGCCCCGCGCCGGTCATCGGCAACCGCAATGCTGCTGCTGGTCTCGCGCCGACGATCGCTGCTGCGTCGATCGGTGAGTTCCGGGATGACATCCCATGCCTGCCATTCAATCCCGCGAGAATCCTTGAAGGTACGATATCCCATTATCTGTCCCCCCGCGTCGGACCGCCGCTGCTTCGCACGTGTGGTCGCGCTCGCTACGTCCGGTCTGTGACACCGTTATGTAAGGCAGGGTTAGTGCCAAAATGCGCACAAACCGCCCCTTGATTTCGGACCGAATTCGCCGCGGAAATGGACGCAACGCGACCCGCAACCGCGAACGGGGCGGCACGGCCGGTGCATACGCCGGTGAGCCCACTCTTCGCTACAGGAGTTCTTTTCGTGCGTCCATCGGGTCCAGTCGTCGTTCTGCTCGCACTCGCGGCGCAACTCGCCGCCGCACAGTCGTCCGACACCACACGCCGCGAGAAGACGTTTCTCGTTCGCCGCGACCTGGTGATCTCGGGCATCGCGCTCGGCGCCACGGGATTGCTTTCGCTCTTCGACGATGACATCGCGCTGGCGTCGCGTCAGCCGCGATTCCGTGGCGCAAATCTGCAGGACTTCTCCACGAAGGTGAGCAAGGTCAACGAGACGACGCTCACGGCCGCGGGCATCCTCACATACGGGATCGGACGGCTCACCAAGTCACGTACGACCGCCGACATCGGGTTGCACGCCACCGAGGCCGTGGTCCTCGCCAGTCTCGCCAGCCAGATCATCCGCAGTCCGCTAGGTCGTGCCCGGCCGTACGAAGCGGGTGATACGAACCAGTACGACTTCAAGTTCGGCGCCGGGTTTCGTCGGGGCGACGCTGGATTCCGGCGGCGGGCCTTCCCCTCGATTCACACCTCCTCCAGCATGGCGGTCGCCACGGTCCTGGCCATGGAGATTCACCGCCGCAAGCCGGAGGCGACGCCGTACGTCGCACCCGTCATTTTCGCCGCCGGTATCCTTCCGGGCCTGGCGCGCATCCAGCTCAACCAGCACTGGGCGAGTGATATCGCCGCTGGTGCGTTCATGGGTGTCCTGGGCGGCTACAAGGTGGTGTCGTACAGCCACGCACATCCGAACAATCGCTTCGACCGCACGCTTCTGAAATTTTCCGTCGTCCCCACCGCGAACGGTCCGGCGCTCCAGTACTCGCCGTTCTAGCTCACTCGCTCGATCCCTACACGAAACTACCGACCATGCCTACGTCCTCCAGCAGTTCCTCCGCCATCCGCAAGGATGAGAAACAGGCTGCCGCCGGCGCGAAGGCGGCCCGTAACGACGGTCATCCGATCGTTGGCCAACGCGGCCGCGAGATCCAGGCGTTCGGCACCATCACGCGCATTCCCATCGGACTCAGCGAGAAGGTGTGCAAGGCGAGCGTTGCGGCGCTCAATCAGGTGCTCGCCGATACGATGACGCTGCGCGACTTGTACAAGAAGCATCACTGGCAGGTATCGGGTCACACC
>JBKKBS010000373.1:0-7460 GCA_046713815.1 Tepidiformaceae bacterium | reverse complement strand
GCGGAGGTGATGTTCATCGGCGAGGCGCCGGGGATGAACGAGGACAGGGAGGGGCGTCCGTTCGTGGGCGCGGCGGGCAACTTCCTCGGCGAACTCCTTGCCGCGGCTGGGTACCGGCGCGAGGACGTGTACATCTGCAACGTGCTCAAGTGCCGGCCACCTGCGAACCGCGATCCACTGCCTGAAGAAATCGATGCCTGCCGGGACTACCTCGATGAGCAGATCGACCTGGTTGACCCGCTCGTGGTGGTGACGTTGGGACGGTATTCGATGGCGAAGTTCTTTCCGCGGCAGGTGATCTCGAAGATCCACGGGCAGCCGAAGGAGATCGCGGGCACATGGTACGTGCCGATGTTTCACCCCGCGGCGGCGTTGCACCAGGGGAATCTGCGGGGGCCGATGCTGGACGACTTCCGAAAGCTGCCTGAGATTGTTGAGCGCGCGCGTTCCTCACGAGGAGGGTCTGTGCTACAACGAGAGGAGGCAGCGCCGCCACCGCAGATGCAGTTCCTGGCGGAAAACCCTACCGAGCCGGATCGCAACGAACCGGGACCCGAGCGCGACAGAGAAGAGGAGCCGGTGGCCCAGGGCCGCCTGTTCGACTGAAGGAGCCCATGGCAGGAACCCCGTTACGTGTAATCCCCCTCGGCGGTCTCGGTGAGATCGGCCGCAATATGTGCCTGTTCGAGTACGAAGCCGCCATCATCGCGGTGGCCGTGGGGCTGATGTTCCCCGAGGAGGAGATGCTCGGCGTCGACCTCGTGATCCCCGACTTCACCTACCTTCGTGACAACCCCGGCAAGTTGCGCGCGATCTTCCTCACGCACGGGCACGAGGACCACGTGGGCGCGATTCCCTACCTGATGCGCGAGATGAAGGCGCCAATCTACAGCACGAAGCTGACGGACGGGCTTGTGCGGCTAAAGCTACAGGAGCACCGGCTCCTCCAGGACACCGAGATGAACGTGGTGAAGCCGGGCGAGGTCATTAAGGCCGGCGTGTTCGAAGTCGAGTTCTTCACGGTCGCGCATAGCATCCCGGATGCATGCGGGCTGATCATCAAGACACCGCTCGGCCAGGTCGTGCATACGGGTGACTTCAAGCTCGACCACACACCTGTGATGGACCAGCACACGGACCTCATCCGCCTCGCGCAAGTGGGGGCCGAAGGCTGCCTGCTCTTGATGGCCGACTCGACGTATGCCGAGCAAGAGGGCTACACACCGAGCGAGCAGCTCGTCGGCGACGCACTGCGCAACATTCTCGTGAATGCCACCGGGCGGGTAATCATCGCAACGTTTGCATCGCTCATCTCGCGAGTGCAACAGGTGGTGGACGCGGCCGTATTCACAAGCCGGAAGGTTTTCGTCACCGGCCGTTCCATGATCGACAACGTGCAGATGGCGCGCCAGCTTGGCTACCTGAATGCGCCCGATGGCATCATTGTCGGGGTGGACGAAATGCGGAATATGCCGCCCTCACGGCTGGTGGTGATCACAACGGGGAGCCAGGGAGAGCCGACGAGCGCGCTGACACGCATGGCGAACGGCGACCACAGGCACATCGCGATCAACAAGGGCGACACGATCGTGTTGTCGGCAACGGCCATCCCCGGGAACGAGCAAGCGGTTTACCGGAACGTGGACAACCTCTTCCGGCTTGGCGCGGACGTGCTGTACAACCGAGTGCAGAACATCCATGTGCGCGGACATGCGAGCCGAGAGGAGCTGAAGATCATCCAGGGGCTGCTGAAGCCGGAGTACTTCGTCCCGATTCACGGCGAATACCGGCACCTGGTGGTGCATGCCAAATTGGCGGAATCGGTGGGAGTCCCCGAAGGGAACGCGTTTGTGCTCACGGACGGCGACGTGCTCGAAATCGACAACGATGCGGCCTACCAGGCGGGGCGCGTGTCCGCCAGTTATGTCTACATCGACGGGCTGGGAATCGGCGACGTCGATCAGTTCATCCTGCGGGACCGCGCGCACCTGTCGACGGACGGCGTGGTGGTGGTCATCGTGGCTGTGGACAAACAAACGGGGCAGCTTACGCGACCGCCGGAACTTCTCTCGCGAGGATTCGTAGCCGCGGACGAACAGGAAGGGCTGATGGAGGAGGGCAAGCGCGTGGTGGAAAGGGCCCTCAAGGGCGCCGACCACTACGCGGAGATTGGGGACATCAATTCGCGCGTCCGCGACGCATTGAGCAAGTTCCTTTATGATGAAACACGCCGGCGGCCGATGGTGCTGCCGGTGACGGTAGAGGTCTAGTCGAGGGGCCTCCGATGATGAGCTGATCCTGATTCCGCGGGGTGTCGGGGCCAGCCGGAGGAGTTGTGCGCCAATGACGGCACGCACACGCGTGAAGCCCCGCGCTGCCAATAAACCGCGCGCATCGCGGCGGCGGAAGTCGTTCCTGTCGAAGCCAGGATTCTTGCGGGCCGAGTTTGTCGGCCTGGCGGTCGTGATCGCCGCGGCAGCATCGCTGGCGTTTGTGGTGGATCTGGGCGAGGTCCTGTCCGGAGCGCGCGACTGGTTCGTGCGAACGTTCGGACTTGGGGTCTTCATCCTGGCGACACTCTCGGTGCTCGGTGGATGGGCGATCGCGAACAAGCGGTATGAGCAGCCGCGGCTGTTCGTGCGACATGCCGCCGGGATGATTGCCTTCGGGATGTTCGGATGGGGACTGTTGGGGCTGAACGAGGCGGACTGGTCGATGGGCGGCGTGAGCTTCCAGGAGGTCTCCCTCGGCGGAGAAATCGGCCAGGGCGTTACGCAGGGGCCGTTGGGAGCGATCGCGTGGCTCGGGCTATTCGTAGTGGGCTCGGGGTTACTGGCCCCGCGAATGACGATGGCGTTCGCACGCAACGCGCCGGCGTGGAGCCAGACGGCGTGGGAACGGCGGTATCCGCACCGCGCGGCCACGGGCGCCGGGCGGTTCGTGCGCTTCATCCTCCGTCACCCACACGCGCGAGACGACGAGATCGTGATCGGTGGGACGCTGGGTCAGCGGCTCGATCCCGCGATACCGGCCGCACTCGAAGAGCCGCCGCGCGTGTTCCGTCCGGGTGGAGACGCGGCCGCGGTGGGATCACCACTGGGCGCGGGCGCCGCGGTGACCTTCACCCCGGAAGCGATCGAAGAGGAGGCTCCCGCTGCAGACGAAGCAGTGGCCGCTGACGACGAACTCGAGTTCGATGAGCCGCAGCAGCTGGGGCTGGAGCTGGGCAGCTCCAAGGGCTGGCAACTGCCGGCGCTTGAGATGCTGAACGCCCCTCAGCCGAGCTCCAACCGCAAGCATGACAACGCGGCGCGCGCGCAGCTCATCGTTGACACGCTCTCGAGCTTCGGCGTCGACTCGACGGTAGCGGAGATCAACGAGGGGCCGACGGTGACGCAGTTCGGCGTCGAGCCCGGTTGGGAAGTGCGCCACAGGGATGTCCCGCTGCGCGATGAGAACGGCAAGACTCTGATTGGCGTCGATGGGCGGCCACGTCACGAGCGCGTGGAGGTGGGGCGCACGCGCGTGCGCGTGAACCGGATCACGGCGCTGCAGAACGACCTGGCGCTGGCGCTGGCAGCGCCGAGCTTGCGCATCGAAGCGCCGGTGCCCGGACGCGCCATGGTTGGCATCGAAGTGCCGAACGACTCGGCGACCGTGGTGACGATGCGCCACGTCATGGAGACGAAGGAGTTCCAGGACCTGGCCAAGAAGACAAAGCTGGCGCTGGCCCTTGGTAAAGGGGTATCGGGCACGGCGGTCGTGGCGGACCTGGCGAAGATGCCGCACCTGCTCATCGCAGGCGCAACCGGCTCGGGCAAGAGCGTCTGCATGAACTCGGTCATCGCCGGCATCATGATGAACGCGACGCCCGAGCAAGTGCGCTTTGTGATGATCGACCCGAAGCGGGTGGAACTCACGGCGTATCACAACATCCCGCACCTCGCCTTCAGCGAGGTGATCGTGGACATGGACAAGGTGGTGGGGACGTTGCAGGCGGTCGTCCACGAGATGGAGGCGCGTTACAAGAAGTTCGCGGCGATGGCCGTGCGCAACATCGAGTCATACAACCGTCATCCGCGCGTGCTCATCAAGATGCCGTACTGGTGCGTGATCATAGATGAGCTGGCCGACCTGATGATGGCGGCGCCGTTCGAGGTGGAAAAGCTGCTCTGCCGCCTCGCCCAACTCGCGCGGGCCACAGGCATTCACCTTGTCGTGGCGACGCAACGACCGTCGGTGGACGTGGTCACGGGCCTGATCAAGGCGAACTTCCCCACCCGCATCGCCTTCGCTGTAACGAGCATGACGGACTCACGCACGATCCTGGACACAGGTGGCGCGGAGAAGCTGCTTGGCCGCGGAGACATGCTCTATCTGCCCACGGACGCGGCGAAACCGATTCGCATCCAGGGCGTGTATGTGTCGGACGCCGAAGTCGAGCGCCTGGTGCAGTTCTGGACGGACGAGCGTTTCAAGGGGATCGTGCCGGAGAACGCGGACGAACTGTTGGAGCAGGCGCTCATCGAATTGAACGGCGGCGAGGCGGAGATGGACGTGGACGAGGATGATCCGATTGTGGGGCGGGCGCGAAAACTTGCGCTACAACACAACCGCGTCTCTCCGTCGCTGTTTCAGCGGCGGCTCCGGGTGGGCTACATGAAGGCGGCGAAGCTCATCGAGATCCTCGAAGACGAAGGCGTCGTCGGGCCGCGCGAGGAAGGGGAATCGCGGCGCGTGCTGGCCGCGGCGGGCAGCGATGACAGTGACTGGTAGACTATCTCGCGTGAGGAACTTGCGAGAGTTGCTAAGAAGGGATCGCGAGGCGGATAGCGAGCCGGTGGAGGCAGCGCACGAGCATTGCCTGTCCTGCGGGGCTGACCTGGAGGGGTCTAAGTCGTACGAACGGTACCGGGTGTGCCACTCATGTGGGTTCCACTTCCACCTCAGTGCGCGGGAGCGGATCGTGACGCTGCTGGACCCCGGTTCGTTCCACGAGGACGACCGCGGCGTGTCCTCGCTCGATCCGATCTCGTTTTCTGGACGGCAGTCATACCGGTCGCGCGTGATTAACGCGCAGCGGCGGACGGGGCTGGCGGAGGCGGCGCTGACGGGCACGGGCACGCTTTTCGGACGGGACGTGGTGGTGGCGGTTGTGGACTTCTCATTCCTCGGTGGGTCGATCGGTGTGGTGGCGGGGGAGCGGCTGGCACGCGCATTCGAAAAAGGCAGCTCCCGCCGGACGGCCGTGGTCCTTGTGCTCTCGACATCGGGGACGCGTATGCAAGAGGGGCTGCTGGCGCTGATGCAGAGCGCACGGGTGGCCGCAGCGGCAAAACGGCATGCGAAGCGGGGGCTGCCACACGTCGCTATACTCACGGACCCAACCACGGGTTCGGCGTACACGGGCATCGTGAACCTCGCCGACTTTATTGTCGCGGAACCGAACGCCCTGGTCGGCTACGCGGCGTTACGGGTACTACAGGAGACCGAGGCGGCTGACCTGCCGGCCCATGCGCACACTTCCGAGTCGCACCTCGCCCATGGGTTGGTGGATGCCGTTATCCCGCGAGCGCAGTTGCGGGACTCACTGGCGCTGCTGCTGGACCTGCTGATGAACGATTACCGCTTGAGCGCGGCGCGCGACACGAAAAGCCGGAAGCCGGCACACAGCGCCCGTGACGCGTGGCAGCAGGTGCAACTTTCGCGGCACGAGCAGCGTCCCACGTCGCGAGACTTCATCGCGCGGATGACGACCTCGTTCGTGGAGATTAAAGGCGACCGCATGGGCAGCGACGACGCGAGCGTGATCGCGGGTCTGGCGCTGTTGGGGGGCGAGGCGGTAATGATGGTGGGCGAGAACCGGCCTCACGAAGGCGGTTCGGACGCGGGATGGATCGGCCCCGCGGGGTTCCGCAAGGCCACGCGCGCGATTGAATTGGCGGGCAAATTCGAACTGCCGCTGGTGACGTTGATCGACACAGCAGGTGCGCTGCCAAGCCTGGAAAGCGAGGAAGCGGGACTTGGGCACGCGCTGGCGACGTGCACGGGGGCGATGTTGGATGTGCGCGTACCGACGGTGGCGGTGATCACGGGCGAGGGCAACTCGGAGGCCGCGCTCGCTCTGGCCGTAGCCGACCGCGTGCTCATGCTGGACAACGCCGTCTACGAGGTCATCCGGCCTGAAGACGCGGCGAAGATCCTCTATGGGGAAGCGGGCCGTGAAGGCGAGGCAGCGGAACGGCTGCGCCTGACATCACACGACTGCCTGCGACTCGGGATCGTCGATGTGAACGTGCCGGAACCGGGCGACGGGGCACATACGGATCACGCGGAGGCGGCGATGTTGCTGCGGAGGTCGTTGGTGCGTGAACTGACCAGGCTTCAACGAATGCGGGAGAAGCGGCGGTTGGAGCGGCGATACGACCGTTATCGCGAGACTGGATCGACGCGCTCGTGGTGGCGGGGCACGATTGAGCGGCGGTTGGCGCACCTGACGGACCGGCTCGGCGGGACGTGGGACCGGCTGCGCGATCGGTCGGTGACCTCGAAGCGGCGAATGGATATCGATGAGGGGACGGACATCCCGGTCTGAGGCGCCCACATCACCGGTCACCTGCGCTTCCCGTTTCCATTTCTTTTCGGGCGAAGGTCACGATGGGCGTATAGTGAGAGTGATGAACACCACCATAAATCGCGCGAAGGTGGAGGCGGCAACGCAGGCATTCTTCGAGGCGAGCGCGTTGCTGGACCCGATACGGTTGCAGATCTGGGATCGCGAAGGCTTGACCGTTACGCAACTGCGGCTGCTTGGCCACCTGTCCGAGAGCGAGGGCATGGGGAATGCGGAACTCGCGGACCGGCTCTACGTGACGAGACCCTCGGTGTCAGCACTGCTGGAGCGCCTGGAGCGGGGGCACTTTATTCGTCGAGAGGTCTCCACGAGCGACCGCCGCGGGATCCACATCTATCTCGAAGAGCGCGGTCGAAACGTGGTGGCCAGTGTGCGGGCGGAACTGCGGGAATATGCGGCGGGCCTGATGGAGGGGATGGCGGACGGGGAGCTGGACCTGCTGATGCAATCGCTGGGGCGGCTGGTGGCGTCGGGCCGGGCGCGGCGAGCGCGGGATCTGTTAGCGCAAGAGGAATGAGGCGGGGCGTTCGCGCAGGCGCGATCGCGGAGTTAGCGCGCGTTGAGCGACAGTCCGACGGGTCCGGGACGGGTCTCTAGAGTCGGCGGCACGGGTAACAAATATCCTGACGCGAAACTTTGCGGATCCTCTGGGACTGCTGCTGCGCGACTGGCAGGCCGATTCACACTATATGAGGACTCGCCGGATCGTCACGCTCGCCGCATTAACCTGTATCACAGTCATCGCGGGGTTGCTTCCGGGTGTCGCCCTTGCCGGGCCCGGCAACAAAGATCAGAACACGGCCTCCGAATCCTACTTTCGGCTCGA
>JBKKBS010000372.1:0-4856 GCA_046713815.1 Tepidiformaceae bacterium | reverse complement strand
CGATGAAGCTCCTCTTTCTCGGCAACAGTAGCGAGGTCTATGGCGACATTCCCGAGGCCCAGCGGCGAAGCAGTCGGGTCGGCCTGGCGCTCGAACGCGAGTTCGGTGAGCCGGTGGAAGTCGTCGTGCGCCCCATCTGGCCAACACCCGGCCTCCCCCGAAAGATCGACGAGTGGATTGAGGCGACCGAGCCAGACATTGTCTACCTGAACGCCATCTCCTACTGGTTCAACTATCAGTCGGTGCCGCTCAAGTTTGAGCGAATGTTTGGGCGACTCGGCAGTCCGCTGAAAGCAGCCGGCATCAAGGCCGCCCAGACGCCATGGCTCGGGCACACACGGGCGTTCCACTGGACTCGCGCACGTCTCCAGAAAGCGATCGGGGGCGCCACGTTCTTCACTCCAGAGGAGGTCGTCGTCGCTATGAGCGACTGCATTCGCACCGCCGTTCGGCACGAGAACACTGTCCTGGTCGTGAAAGGGCCGCGGTCAAGCGCGGATTACTCCCCCGACAGGCAGTGGGCGGAGGATCGGCGCCTACGGGTACACCGTGCGCTCCAGGCTCTTTGCACGGAACTACATCTCGATTACGTTGGCGTCGAGACACCCCGCTTCCTGACCGATCCATCGACGGACTTGCTTGGTGACCGGCTCCACTCCGGCGTGGCAGGGCACGCGCGTTCGGGCGCTGAGATAGTGGGCATCCTCAAGGCCGCATGGGATCGCCATCGTGCGTTGGCCCGCTAGGGCCTCGTCCCCCTCCGCCAGTGCCCGCACGGCCGTTCAGGATCCAGAAGCGAACGACTCCGTCAGGCCAGCGGCGGCGAACTGCATCGCATCCTTTGCTTCCGGGAGGACGGCGCCCATGCCGAAAAACTCGTGCGTGACCCCGTCGTAGTTCCTGTAGCGCACGGCCACACCTGCGTCCTTGAGCTGCGTCGCGAGCTGCTCACCCTCGGAGCGGAGCGGGTCGATCTCGGCCGTGATGACCGTCGCCGATGGCATGCCCGCGAGGTCGGCCTCCGCCAGCGCGATGATTGATTCCTTGCCGTCCTCTGGAGAGCTGAAGTACTTATCCGTGAACCATTTCATCATCGCCTTGTTCAGGGGCTTCGCCTTTTCGTTCTCCTGGTAGGAAGGCGAGTTGAAGTCAGTGTTCGCGATTGGGTAGACGAGCACTTCGTGCACCGGCGCGGGCAGGCCATTATCGCGAGCCATCATGGCCACGGCGGCGGCGAGGTTCCCGCCCGCGCTTTCTCCCGCGACGGCGATGCGTGAGGGATCGCCGCCCACACTCGCGGCGTTCTCCACCACCCAGCGGTAGGCCGCGAACGCGTCCTCGTGGGCGGCGGGGAACTTGTTCTCGGGGGCGTGCCGGTATTCAACCGAGACAACGACGCACTTCGCCGCCTCCGCGAGGGAGCGAGGCGACGAGTCGTAGACGTCCATGTCTGCGATCACCCAGCCGCCGCCGTGGTAATACACGACCACCGGGAGCTTGCCAGAGGGCTGGCCGGGGCTGTAGACGCGGATCGGGATCTGGCCGGCCGGACCCGGGATCATGCGCTCCTCGGTGCGCACGGTGGACACGGGGGCGGACTTGCCTTGCTGCGAAAGGAGCGCCTTGACGGCATCGGCGGGCGTCGGCTGCTTGCGTGCCTCTTCGGCGGACAGCGATTCAATTGGCTTCGGCCCAAGCTCCGCGAGCTTATCGAGGACCAGTTGCATCTCAGGGTTCGGGGTTGCTTGCTTCATGTTTGCCTCTTTTGACTGGTGTCCCTCCATGCTCCCAGATCGAGAGTCGCATTCGCCCACGCGGGCGAGACCTCGGTGTGTAACGGATCCGTGCCAATCGCGCGGCACCGGAGCCCGATAGCCCCGGCCGGCGGCACCGGTGAAAGCCTTGCTCCGGGCGGCTCGCAGATACGAGAAGTGCGCTGGCGAATGGCGTTTTGCCGCATTTTCTGGTAAACTGATCAGGTAAGCGCACCGTTACCGTGTCTCTCCGCGGGCGGGGGCGCGCGCAAGGCAGATAGCAACTTTTTATGACGACTCAACAGGCTGCACCCAGTTCGTACACCGCCGATAACATCCAGGTGCTCGAAGGTCTGGAGGCTGTCCGCCGCCGCCCCGGCATGTACATCGGCACGACCGATAAATCGGGGCTCCACCACCTCATCAAGGAACTCGTCGACAACGGCGTGGACGAGGCGATGGCCGGCTATTGCGACCGCGTGACCGTCCGCATCCGCGCCGATGGCTGGGTAGAGGTGACGGACAATGGCCGCGGCATCCCCGTCGATGTCCAGAAGCAGACGGGCAAAACGGCCGTGGAGACGGTTCTCACCGTCCTCCACGCTGGAGGCAAGTTCGGCGGCGGCGCCTACAAGGTCTCCGGCGGCCTCCACGGCGTGGGCGCAAGCGTGGTGAACGCACTCGCCGAAGACCTCATCGTTGAGGTCTATCCCGACCCGAACGCCCAGGGCGAAAAGCACAGGGGCAAGGTCTACAGGCAGCAGTATTCCCGCGGCGTCCCCCTGGACGACCTCAAGCCGCACAAATACGAGGGCCCGCCGCGCACCGGCACCGTGATCACATTCAAGCCCGACGCCACGATCTTCGAGAGCATCGACTTCGAGTTCCGCATTGAAGCGGACCGCTTGCGCCAATACGCGTATCTCACGAAGGGCGTCTGGTTCCACCTCTTCGACGAGCGCGATGGCCGCGAGACGAACTACTACTTCGAAGGCGGCATCAAGAGCTTCGTGCGCCATGTGAACCGCGACCGCGACGCGCTCATCCAGGACCCGATCTACGTCGAGCGCGAGATCGAGGGCAACATCATTGAGTGCGCAATCCAGTACAACGACACCTTCAACGAGTCCGTGTTCACGTTCGCCAACGGCATCAACACGATCGACGGCGGCAGCCACCTGACCGGGTTCCGCACAGCCCTGACGCGGGTCCTCAACGACTACGCCAAGAAGGCGAAGCTGATCAAGGACAACGAGCCCAACATCTCCGGCGACGACGTACGCGAGGGCCTGGTGGCGGTGATCTCCGTGAAGCTGCCGGAGCCGCAGTTCGAGGGGCAGACGAAGGCGCGCCTGGGCAACCCGGAAGTCCAGAACCAGGTCCAGACGGCCCTCACCGAAGCCCTCACGCAGCACCTTGAAGAGCATCCCAACGACGGCCGCAAGATCGTCGACAAGTGCATCACGGCGCAGCGCGCGCGCGAGGCCGCCCGCAAGGCACGTGACCTTGTGCATCGCAAGAGCGCGCTCGAGTCTGGCAATCTGCCGGGCAAGCTCGCCGATTGTTCCAGCCGCGACCCCGAGGAGTCGGAGCTGTTCATCGTCGAGGGCGACAGCGCGGGTGGGTCAGCGAAGCAGGGCCGAGACCGGAAGTACCAGGCGATCCTCCCGTTGTTCGGCAAGATCCTGAACGTGGAGAAGGCGCGCCCGGACAAGATGCTCAACCACGAGGCTATCCGCCTGGTGATCAGCGCGCTCGGGACCGGCATCCGCGAGACGTTTGATCTGACGAAGCTGCGCTATCACAAGGTCGTGATCATGACGGACGCGGATGTCGACGGCGCCCACATTCGGACGCTCCTGCTGACCTTCTTCTTCCGCAACATGCCGGAGCTGATCGCGGGAGGCTACCTCTACATCGCGCAGCCGCCGCTCTACAAGACTCAACAGGGCAAGACGGCACAGTACTTCTACAACGACGCGGAGCTGGACGCGTACAAGAAGGGCCGCAAACAGGCCGTCACCGTGCAGCGCTTCAAGGGCCTTGGTGAAATGAATGCCGACCAGCTCTGGGAGACGACCATGCACCCCGAGAAGCGCACCTTTCTGCAGGTGCACGTCGAGGAGGCGGAGGCGGCCGACCTGATCTTCTACCAGCTCATGGGCGACGAAGTGTCCCACCGGCGGAAGTTCATCCAGGCCCACGCGACGCAAGTCAAGAACCTCGACGTGTAGCCGGGCGCGGAATGAGAGCCGCAACTGGCAAGGAGCGGATGGTTCTCCGTGCCCCACAGCGCCAGTGGTACACTGATCGCATGACGACTGCGACCCGCGAAGCGCGTGGCATTCTCCCGCTGGAAAACGGCGCGCACCTCTCCGCCCAGGAGTTCATGGAGCGTTACGAGGCTTCCGGACCGGACCTCAAGGCGGAGCTTATCGAAGGGGTTGTCTACGTGGCCTCTCCCGTCAGCCTGGATCACGGCGATCCGCACGCCGACCTCGTCGGCTGGTTAACCATCTACCGGTCGACACATCCAGGCGTGCGAGTGAGCAACGACGCAACCATTCGCCTGGACGAAAAGAACGTCCCCCAGCCTGACGTTCATCTCCGGTACACCCAAAGCGAGAATAATCGCAGAGTTGGAAAGTACCTTCATGGTGCGCCGGAACTGGCAGCCGAGGTTGCTGTCAGCAGCGCGTCCATTGACCTCCATGAAAAACTCGGCACGTATCGGGTGCACGGCGTGCAGGAGTACATCGTCTGGCGCGTTTACGACGAGGCGATCGACTGGTTCACCCTCACCGACTCCGGCTACGAGCGCCTCCTGCCCGATGACCGCGGGGTTGTGTGGAGCAAGATATTTCCCGGACTTCGCCTCGCCGTGCAGGCACTTGTCGATGGCGACATGGCGACGGTGCTCGCCACCCAAATGGAGCCCGAAGCGAAAGTGAGCGGTCCGGCCCCTGGCACTTAGCCCCTGGCCCCGTACGATCCTCGACACACCCCCGAGGTCGCCCCGCATGCCCGACGCGCCCATCCGCGACATCGTCACCTACTACGAGGAGACCGGGTCCGGAGAACCGCTGATCCTCATCATGGGCT
>JBKKBS010000371.1:0-2514 GCA_046713815.1 Tepidiformaceae bacterium | reverse complement strand
GACGAGCATTCCGTGCTCGTCAGAATCGTCTCGCCGAGCGAGCTGCCGCGTTAGGCGCTGCCTGCGCGTCAGTTCATGACAGCAACAAGGGACCACTTGATATCAAGCGGCCCCTTTGGTTTGTTGTTTCCTCCCTACCGCCGAGAGCGAGCGGCGACGAGCGAGCCCACACCGAGAAGCGTGATGATCACGAGCGCGAACGGCAGGGGCCAGTCGCCAGTTGGTGCTTGCGATGCTCCCGTGCCCGTCGCCGGCGGACCAGGGGCGGCTGCGGGCGGCCCACTCACGACGGTTGTTAGCGGCACACCGGCTGGGTGAAGGAACGTCACCGCGAGGCTGGCAGGCGTGCCGCCAAGGTTTCCCGCCGAATGGACGCTGCCGGGCGCTTCCAACCAGCCTTGTCCAGTCGCGTAGGTGGTATCGGTCGTGCCTTGACGCCGGACGAGACTACCCTCAAAGACGGTGACCTGTCCCGGGCCACCATGCGAATGAACCGCGGTGAATACTCCCGGAGCGAAGTCCAGGACAAGCGTAACCACGTCGAACGTGGACGCTGGGGCCGTGACCGTGCTCCGCGTCACCCCGAGCACTTTCACAGGAATCGGGGGAGCAATAATCCCCGGTTGAGGCGTCGTGACGGTTGCGCCAGCCGGGATCAAGAACGCCACCACCAAGCGCGCCCTGGTCGAGCCGTTGTTGGTGACATCCCGGACCTCCCCTGGCAGCTCACGGATGGTCTCGCCCGCCTTCAGAGACACGCCGGCCTTCCCGAGCTCACGGAGCGTTAGTTCGCCTTCGATGACCGTGACGAAGCCGGGGCCGCCGTGCGTGTGGAAGGGAGCAGCGGCACCGGGCGCGAACTCAAGAACCTGCTGGACGATGTCGAATGAGGCCGCAGGTCCGGAGACCTCGGTGAATCGGGTGTTGTAGCGCGTTGCTGGGCCGGGAGGGGCCTGCCCGCTGGCCACCGAGGAAGCGAATAGCGCCACTGTGAGGGCAAGCAGCACCAGAACTGGGTAACGTCTCATATCAGAACACTTCCCTTTCAAGCGAGGCGCATCATGTCCCGTCCTTGTCCGCATGTCAAGCACCTGCTAATTGGCAGGTCGAACGGCTCCAATTCACGGTTGCAGTTTCCATAGATAGATGTCTTGACCGCTGCCGACGAGCTGAATGTCCGATCCGGGCGGTAAATTGACCTTTATTGTAGGTGCCACACAAATAATACCCACGCGTACACATGAAGGATCCCGCAGCGCGCGACCAAGGTCCATCGCCCATCATCTGCTCGCGCGACATTCCGGCAGCCCGGACCCAGGTCTTGACTCCCGCAATGGATTGGGACCCCTGCGGCGCGGCAACGCGCCAACGCGTCAGGCGCCGCACTGTCATCCGTTCGGCCCGTGTCTACGACGCGGAAGATCGGGGGGACTAGACGGAAGATGAAGTTGCTCAGATCGAGCGTCTCGATCTTTTGGTCGGGGGCCGCGACAAGACGGCGTTTCCAGCACCATCGACTACGAGGATGTTGATCGCGCCCGGGACCGGGCGGCGTTGATCGTCCAGACGGGGCTGAGGGCCCGCGCGGGCGTCGCGTGACGCGCATCTCCGCCGGCGTGAGCGGTTCGCGGACGAGCATTCCGTGCTCGTCAGAATCGTTTCGCCAAGCGGGCTGCCGCGTTAGGCGCTGCCTGTGCGTCAACTCATGGCAGCAACAAGGGGCCGCTTGTTAACAAGCGGCCCCTTTGGTTTGTTGTTTCCTCTCTACCGCCGGGAGCGAGCGGCAACGAGCGTGCCCACACCGAGAAGAGTGATCAGCACGAGCGCGAACGGCACGGGCCAGTCGCCAGTGGGCGCTTGCGAGGCTCCCGACCCGGTCGCGGGCGGACCGGGTGCGGCGGCAGGCGGCGCCGGTGCGGTTACGGGAGTGGTGAGGGTCGCTCCCGCCGGGAGGAGGAAGACAACAGCCATACTCGCAGGCGTGGCGCCGAGGTTGCCGACGGAGAGGACGGCCTCGGGCACCTCCGGAAAACCCTGGCCGGCGGGGTGCGTGGTTACCTGTGTGCCCTCCCGCTTTGTAATTGTCCCTTCGAACACTGTGGCCTGGCCGGGTCCCCCGTGCTTGTGGACTCCGCCGAAGGCGCCGGGCGCAAAGTCAAAGACCAACTGCACCACGTCGAAGCTGGACGCTGGGGCCGTGACTGTGGTCCGAGTCACGCCGAGGACTTTTGCGGCAATCGGCGGGGCAATGTTGCCCGGGAGAAACGTCGTCTGAGCGGCGCCAGCGGGGAGCAGGAACGCCACGGCCACACGCGCGCGGGCCGTGCTGGAGTTGCTGACGTCCAGGACGTGGCCCGGCTCCTCATGGATGGTCTCGCCTGCCTTTAGGGACACGCCCGCTTTCCCGAGCTGGCGGAAGGTGAGCTCGCCTTCGATTACCGTGACGAACGCGGGGCCACCGTGCGAGTGGAAGGGAATCACGGCCCCGGGCGCGAACTCGACAACCTGCTGGAC
>JBKKBS010000370.1:0-4776 GCA_046713815.1 Tepidiformaceae bacterium | reverse complement strand
CGAATTCGAGCGCGCCGAAGGCGTTGCCGAGACGGCCGCTCCAACCGAACAAGAAGTTCAGGCTGCCAAGGCTGCCCTCGATGCGGATCCAGACGCCCCCAAGTTCTTGGCGTCGGCGGACGGTGACAACCCCGAGGGCGAATCAGGGGACGAGGCACATGGCGTCGAGAGCCCCGCGCTCCAGCAGACCTTCACCGGCGTGAACTTCGACGATAGCCAGAAGCTCGCACTCGTCATTCCTTTCTTCCGGGGCGTCTTCAGCGACGTGAACAACACGCTCGCGCTCGGCATCTGTTCGTTCCTGATCGTCGAGTTCTGGGGCTTTCAAGCGTTGGGATTCGGCTATTTACGTAAGTTCTTCGTCGCGCCCTGGAAGAGCCCCATCGGCACGTTCGTTGGCATCCTGGAACTCCTCTCGGAGTTGATTCGCATCGTCAGCTTCACCTTCCGGTTGTTCGGCAACATCTTCGCCGGCGAGGTGTTGATACTGATGCTCACGTTCCTCATGCCCTTCATTTTTGTCGACATAATCTACGGACTCGAGCTCTTTGTGGGCTTCATCCAGGCGGCCGTGTTCGCCCTGCTCACGCTCGTCTTTGCGACCATGGCCGTGGAACACCACGGCGAAGAGGAGCACCACGAGGGCCATCACGGGGAGGACGCGGAAGCCGACGCCCACCATCACCCAGGAGTCGCGCGGGCCCACTAGGCCTGTTCAACAACTCACAAACCGCGTCCGGAACTGACGCACCATGGAGGAAACCAAGGTCATGGAATTTCTCGTATTTTTGCCGTTCTTGCAAGAAAGCGGCGCACTCAACAACCCCGACGTGGGCAAGGCTATTGGCGCCGGCCTGGCGATGGGCCTCGGGGGTATCGGGCCTGCCATCGGGATCGGAATGCTCGTGGGCAAGGCGATGGAAGCTCTCGGGCGCAATCCCGAGGCCCGCGCCGCCATTCAAACAAACATGATCCTCGGCGTCGCCTTCGCAGAGGCAATCGGCATCTACGCGTTGCTAACGGCCCTCGTCATCGCGTTCGTCATCTAACGTTCGTCATCTAATTCGAAAGAAGGTGGCCAATGGGCGCCGCAGTTGAAGCCCTTGGTTTGAACCTGCCGCAGCTCATCGCGCAGATCGTCAACTTCTTCCTGCTCCTCGTCATCCTCAGGCTTACGCTTTATAAGCCCATCCTGAAGATGCTTGACGAGCGGAGGCAGAAGATCTCCGAGGGGCTCAACGCCGCCGAACTCGCGCGCGCCGAGGCCGTTTCGGCCCAGGCGAACATCCAGCA
Organism: Tepidiformaceae bacterium; assembly: GCA_046713815.1. Taxonomy (GTDB): domain Bacteria; phylum Chloroflexota; class Dehalococcoidia; order Tepidiformales; family Tepidiformaceae; genus JBBDMZ01. The sequence goes on along the minus strand of JBKKBS010000370.1, from coordinate 3,483 downwards.
ACAACTGGATGTCGCGCGCAAGGAAGGCCAGGACATGGTCGCTAACGCCCAACAGATCGCCACGCGCATCCAGGCCGAGGCTCGCGAACAGGCGAGCCGCGACCGCGAAGCCTCCGTGGAGCGGGCCACCGCGGACATTCAGCGTGAGCGCGACCGCGCCATCGCTGACCTTCGCGGCGAGTTCGCCGACATCACCGTGCGCGCCGCGGAGCGTGTCATCGGCCAATCGCTGGACCGGCAGGCCCACCAGCGCATCATCGACGAGACACTCGCCGAATCAACCTTCGGGGGGAATTAGCGGGACATGGCTGATCCACAGGCTGGCAAACGTTACGCCCAGGCCGCGTTCGATATCGCGTCCCGTGACGGCACGGTCGCTCAATGGCGCTCGGACCTGGACGACATCGCCCAGGTGCTCTCCGAGTCCGCTGCGGCGCCGGTGCTCTTGGATCCCAAGATTCCCCTGGATCGCAAACTCGCGGTCGTCGAGCGCGCCCTCGACATCCAACCGCTGGCGAAGAACCTCGCCAAAGTGCTGGTGCAGAAGGGGCGTGCGGCCGACGCGCGATCCGTGGCCACAGCCTTCGGCCGCATGGCGGATGAGGCGGAAGGCATCGCCCACGCGGAGGTCGCCTCCGCCGTGGACCTGACGCCCGAGCAGCTGGCCGACATCGAACGAAAACTCAGCCAATCGATGGGGAAACGGGTGCGGGCGACCGCATCGGTGGACCCGTCGCTCATGGGCGGCATCATCGTCAAGGTGGGCGACCGGCTGGTCGATGGCAGTATCCGCAGCCGGCTCAAGCAATTGAAACGAGAACTCTCGGGCACGCGCTAGCGCGTCCGAGAGAGCAACGGAAGTAGAGGTAGGCCCGTATGGCAGTACGTGCGGACGAGATCGCATCCATCCTGCGAGAGCAGATCGAAGGATTCGGCACCACCGTGGTCGCCACCGATGTCGGGAGCGTCATCGAGGCGGGCGACGGCGTAGCCCGCATCCACGGGCTCTCCGGCGCCCGCTACTCCGAGCTGCTCGAGTTTTCCACCGGGGTGATGGGCATCGCCCTCAACCTCGAGGAAGAGACCGTCTCCGCGGTCGTCCTGGGCGACTATGGCGGCATCAAGGAAGGCGATGAGGTACGCGGCACCGGCCGCATCATCGAGGTACCCGTCGGCGATGCCCTGATTGGGCGCGTGGTCGATGCGCTCGGCAACCCGATCGACGGCAAGGGACCTGTCAACACCACGAAAACTCGCCCGATCGAGCGCATCGCCCCCGGCGTCACGCTCCGCAAGAGCGTCGACAGCCCCGTGCAGACCGGGATCAAGGCGATCGACGCGATGATCCCCATCGGACGCGGCCAGCGCGAACTCATTATCGGCGACCGCTCTACCGGCAAGACGCAGATCGCCCTCGATACGATCATCAACCAGAAGGGGGGCGACCTGGTCTGCATCTACGTCGCCATCGGCCAGAAGGCGAGCAAGGTTGCCCAAGTGGTGCAGATGCTCCAGGAAGCGGGAGCGATGGACCACACGATCGTGGTCGCCGCCAATGCCGCCGAGTCCGCCGCGCTCCAGTACATCGCCCCCTACTCCGGCTGCGCCATGGGCGAGGAGATCATGGAGTCGGGGCGCGACGCGCTGATCGTGTACGACGACCTCAGCAAGCACGCCTGGGCCTATCGCCAGATTTCGCTGCTCCTCCGCCGTCCTCCGGGGCGCGAGGCATATCCGGGTGATGTCTTCTACCTCCACAGCCGCCTGCTCGAACGCGCCGCCAAGCTCGAAGCAGGTGGCTCGCTCACGGCGCTGCCCGTCATCGAGACGCAGGCCAACGACGTCTCCGCCTACATCCCGACGAACGTGATCTCCATCACGGACGGCCAGATCTACCTTGAATCCGACCTCTTCAACTCGGGCATCCGGCCTGCGATGAACGTGGGCATCTCCGTTTCCCGCGTCGGATCGGCCGCGCAAACAAAGATCATGAAGTCCGTATCGTCCGGTCTCAAGAACGACCACGCCCAGTTCCGCGAACTCCAGGCGTTCGCCCAGTTCGGCACCAGCGACCTCGACGCTTCCACCCGCCGCCAGCTCGATCGCGGCATCCGTGTGAACGAGGTGCTCAAGCAGGGAGTCCTGGAGCCCGTACCCTTGGCTGATGAGGTGGCGGTTATCTATTCGCTCACCCGGGGCTACCTGGACGACGTGCCGGTGAACAAGGTGCGCGGCTACGAGATCGAGCTGCGCAAGTTCCTCGCCAGCAACCACGCAGGCATCGTCAAGCAGATCACCGAGGAGAGGGCCCTCTCACCCGAGCTCGAGGAGCAGCTCAAGGCTGCTATCACCAGCTTCAAGCAGAACGTCCCCTTCTAGGACAGCTATCCCCACCGAACCCGGCGTCCTTCGCAAGAAAGTCGCCCCCAACTCCCTCTGCGGGCCCGGAAGTAGCCGATGCCGACCATCCGCCAACTGAAGCGGCGCATCACGAGCGTCAAGAACACGGCGAAGATCACGAACGCGCTGCAGCTCGTGGCCGCGTCCAAAATGCGCCGTGCCCAGGATCGCGCCGCCCAGGCACGCCCCTATTCCGAGAAGCTGCGGGTTGTGCTCGCGGGCCTCGCGACGCAGGCGTCGGGCTCGGACGAAGCCGCCCACCCTCTGCTCGAATCGCGGCCGGCGAAGGCCATCGCAGTACTGCACATCACGCCGGACCGCGGCCTCTGTGGCGGACTCAACGCCAACCTCAACCGTGCCGCGGGGACATTCGTCGCCATGCAGCACGAACCCGTCTCCGTCGTCGCCGTGGGGAAGAAGGGGCGCGACTTTTTCACTCGCGCCCATGTCCACATCACGGCTGAGTTTGTCGAACTCGGCGACTACCCCACGCAGGCGGACACGCTGGGCGTCGCACGCGTGATCATCGACGACTACCTCGCGGAGCGGATCGACCGCGTCTACATCGCCTACCCGGAGGCAGTCTCGACCGCCGTCCAGCGCCCGGTGATGCGCCAGTTGCTCCCGATCGAGCCGCCGCGCATGGAAAGCGCCGAGGCCGCGGACGCCTACCTCGGCGACTACATCTTCGAGCCGTCTCCGGAGGTCGTTCTCCAGCGCCTGCTTCCGCGTTACATCGAAATGCAAATCTACGAGGCCGTCCTCCAATCAGCGGCCGCCTTCCAGTCGGCACAGATGGTCGCCATGAAGAATGCGACTGACAACGCCCAGGAAATCACGCGCGAACTCACACTCACATACAACAAGGCCCGCCAGGAGCAGATCACCACGGAACTGCTCGACATCGTCGGTGGCGCGGCGGCGCTGGAGAAGTAAGCTGGCACGTTTCGCTGCTGTCATCTTCGACATGGACGGCGTCCTCGTGGACGGCGAGCCGCTGCATTTCCAAGCCGTCAACGCGCTCCTCGGCGAAGAGGGCACGTCGATGTCGTTTGAGAAGTACCGGCCCTACATGGGGACGAA
>JBKKBS010000369.1:0-3768 GCA_046713815.1 Tepidiformaceae bacterium | reverse complement strand
AAGCGCAGCCTGGGACTCTTCGACGCCGCCATGCTCGTCATGGGCGGCATCGTCGGCGCCGGCATCTTCATGAACCCCTCGGTCGTCGCACGGCTCGTCCACACGCCGGCGCTCGTCCTCGGCGCGTGGGCGTTCGGCGGGCTCATCGCGCTTGCCGGCGCGTTCGTCTATGCCGAGCTTTCTGCGAGGCGACCCGAGACCGGCGGGCAGTACGCCTACTTCCGCGAAGCCTTCACGCCGGGAGTCGCCTTCGTCTACGGATGGTCGCTGCTGCTCGTGACACAGTCGGGCGGGATCGCGGCCGTGGCCGTGACGTTCGCAACCTACTTCATCGAGCTCACGGGCACGACCGTGCCGGCTGCGGTGATCGCGGCGGTGCCGATTGCGATCCTCACGCTCGTCAACTGCCTGGGCGTGCGCGTCGGATCGACGGTTCAGAACATCTTCATGGTGGGCAAGATCGGCGCCATCGTCGCGCTCGTCGCCGTCGGCGTGTTCTGGACGCCCGCGGCGCCCGCAGCACAGGTCGCCTCTACAGCGTCCACGGGCGACACCGGCTTCCTCACCGCGACCGCGTTCGCGGCGGCGCTCGTGCCCGTGCTGTTCGCCTACGGCGGATGGAACACCGCGGGGTTTGCGTCGGGCGAGCTGCGCGATGCGCGCCGCGACATGTCGCGCGGGCTCGTGTTCGGGGTGATCGGGGTCATCGTGCTCTACCTGGCGGTCAGCGCCGTGTGTCTGCACGCGCTCGGTGTCGACGGGCTCGCCGCGACGAACACCCCGGCGTCCGAAGTCATGCGCCGCGCGTTCGGCGACGGCGGCGCGCGGTTCATTGCGGTCGGCATCGCCGTCTCGACGTTTGGATTTCTCGCGCAGGGCATGCTGACGAATCCGCGCGTCTACTACGCCATGGCCGAGGACGGCCTGTTCTTCAAGAGCGTCGGACGGGTTCATCCCAGAACGCGCGTGCCCGTGGTCGCCATCGCACTGCAGGGCGTGGTCGCGATCGTGATCGCGGCTTCCGGTCGCTACGAGCAGATCCTGAACTACGTCGTGTCGGTCGACTACCTCAACTTCGGGCTTGCGGGGATCTGTCTCTTCGTCTTGCGACGCCGCGACGCCGGCGGGGAGCGGCCGTTCATGCGCGTGCCCGGCCATCCGTGGACGACGCTTTTCTTCGTGGCCGCGTGCTGGCTCGTCGTCGTGAACCTCGTCGTGAAGGAGCCGGGCAATACGCTGATCGGCTACGCGCTCGTGTGTACGGGCGTGCCGGTGTACTTCATTCGGAAGTGGTGGATGGCGAGGCGATGAGTACCGACCGGACGATGGGCTCGGAGTACATGCACTGGGCGAAGACGCGGCCGCACGCGCGGTTCGACCTCGCGGTAAGCGGGATGCCGAACGTGCCGCTCGCGGCGCTCGGCGCGTCGATCGACGAGCTCGAGATCACGGGTACCGATATGTACGGCCACGCGCCGCTGCGCGAGGCGGTGGCGGCGAGGTACGGGGTCGATCCAGGGAACGTGGTCGCTGCCGCCGGCACGTCGATGGCGAATCACCTGGCGATGGCGGCGCTCGTCGAGGCGGGGGACGAAGTCCTCGTCGAGCGGCCGATCTACGAGCCGATCGTGGCAACGGCGCGCTACCTTGGTGCGGACGTGCGGTACGTCGAGCGACGATTCGAGAATCATTTTGCCATCGACCCGGACGACGTCGCGCGGCTCGTCACGTAGAAGACGCGTCTCGTCGTGCTGACGAACCTGCACAATCCGTCCGGGGCAATCGTCGATCGGGACGCGCTCGTGCGGATTGGCGCGGCCGCTGAGCGCCACGGCGCAAAGGTGCTCGTCGACGAGGTCTACCTCGATGCAGTGTTCGACGATCCGCAGCTCGCCGCCGTCCGACTCGGTCCGAACTTCGTTTCGACGAGCAGCCTCACGAAGCTCTACGGGCTGAGCGGCCTGCGGTGCGGATGGGTGCTCGCCGAGGAGGGACTCGCAGAGCGGATGTGGCGGCTCAACGACCTGTTTGGCGTCAACGCCACGCACGCCTCGGAGCGCTTGAGCGTGATCGCGTTCGCCCAGGCCGACCGGCTGCTCGCGGATGCCCGCGAGTTGATCGAAACGAATCGCGAAGCGTGGAATACGTTCGCCACGACGCGCGAGGCGACTGACTCGCTCTCCACTCCCCCAATCCCCCACGGCACGACAGTCTTTCCACGGCTAGCCGGCGGAAGTGCTGACGCGCTCGTCGCGCTGCTCGCCGACACGTACGAGGTGAGCGTCGTACCCGGCCACTTCTTCGGCGCTCCAAGCCACATCCGCATCGGCCTCACGGTCGACCCAGCCGCCTTCCGCGAAGGCCTCGCGCGCCTCGGCGAGGCCCTCGACGCCTGACCGCGGTGTGGCGGATGAGCACGGATCTGAGAAGCAGTTCAGATCCGTGTTTATCCGTTCGATCTGTGTAATCCGTGGCCCTTCTTTCTCCACGCGCCCGCCTACGGCTTCGCAGTGGACGCTTCGAGGTGACGGGCATGAACTGGAAGGCGCAGACTCCCAAGAGCCTCCGAAAGCCCCTCTTTCGTCGTCATCCGCGGCACGTGAACCGCCGGTCCTCGCCGACCGGGGGTGACGGGGAAGGTCAGTTGACCATGCATTGACACCTGCAGGCCCGTCCGCCATGGTTGCCCGCGATGCGAGACCTCGCTCCTCGCCAGCGCCTGCTCCGAATCCGGCTCGTCTGGCTCACGCTCGGAGCCGTCCTCGTCGCGTTCTGCCCTGAGGCGATGCCCGTCCGTGCAGCAGCGACACCGCAGGCGCGGGCACGCTACGCCGACGCGGCGTCGGGCTTCGTCATCGAGGCGCCCCAAGGGTGGCGACTCGTCCGCGATGGCGAAGTGAACCTGCCGCGTGGCGCAAGGGCAGGGTTTCTCGACGCGAGCTCCAACGTCATCGTCTATGTCCTCATCGAGTTCAAACCGGGAGGCCTCATTCCCCGAAACGACGACGCCGTCGCAGTCTACCTCTCGATATCCAAGTCGACGACCATCGGCGGTGAAGTCCGAAACCAGCCGGTTCCGACCGTCCTCGCCGAACGTCGAGCCCTTCGAGGGTCGTTGACCTTGACGTCGGGCCAGAACGCGCTCGTCAATACCCAGACCGTGGCCCGAGACGGCTACTACTACTTCGTGATCGCGTCGATCGCCGCGGCCCGCGACGAGCGACGCCAGGAAGCCGTTCATCTCGAGTTCGAGCGCGGGGTGACCATCTCGAAGACCTCCGATGACGTTGTTGACGCCATCGCCACACCCTTCGGTGATTCCATTCCCTATCTGAGCGCCGAAGACCTGCGGTCGGTGATGTACGCCATGATCGACCGGTCGACGTCGGGCGACGGCGTCGAGGCCACGACGCTCGGCTTTACCGTCACGGTGAGCGGCCGGGAGCGCATGCCGGCCACTGACCGCGAAACCTTCGACGCGCTCCAAGAGAAAGCGCTCGCGACGCTGCCCCCAACCGACGGCGACTTTCTCGACCGCGTGAGGGCGGACATCGCCGCGGGCCGAGCGATTTCGTATGAGGACAGCCAACGCACCGGTCAACTGAACCGACGAGCTTTCAACGCGCTGAGTGTGGCGGAGCTGGCGGTCGTCCGACGCCTCACGCTCGAGTGCATTCGGCTTGGGCTCGAGGCGTACGATAACCGTCCACGACCGAGTCCTTCAGGCACAGGCGTACCCGGAGGCGTACCGGGGGGACACCCTGGCGG
>JBKKBS010000368.1:0-2651 GCA_046713815.1 Tepidiformaceae bacterium | reverse complement strand
ACGCGGTCGCGTCGCACAGTAAGACGGAGCACATGGGTGCGCTCAACAGCACCATCCGCGATGGCGGACTGCTCGCTGGCCGCCCCGTGATCGAGCGCTACACGAAAATCGCGGGCGTCGAGTAAGCCAGTAGCGGTTGGGGATTACCGCGCGGCGGCGTCCCGCAGCAATGCGACGAAGCCCTCTTGCTCGAAGTGGCGGTCGGCGGTGAGCGCTTCGGTCAGACCACGCTCTCGCATTATCAGCATGGAGGTGCAGTCGACGAGGCTGTAGCCTTTATCAAGGCAGGACTCGTACAGTGCCAGCGACCGTAAGAACAGCTCGCTACTTGCGGGGACCACATCGACCGTCGCCGAATCGAAGGCCTCTCGGACTATCCCCGTGACCAGCGTCCGGAACGTTGTCCCCCAGTCACAGAAGTATGCGAGTAGCTCGACAAGTACATACTCCGAGGTCAGCAGCGGGCCGAATTCAACGCCCATCCATTGCGCCGCCGCATGCAGCGAATCCCGAGGATCCGCGACTCCCACCCAGTAGGAGGTGTCGGCGAATACCGTCATCGTCGGGATCGACGTCCGTGCGGGTCGCCATACACCGCGTCATCGATGTCGGCTGGCGGCGGCGCCTTCGCCCACTCTTCGGGGGGGATCCGGGCGACAAGCTCCGCGATCACGACGTTAATTGGCCGATGGGCGACGTGATTGACCTCGCCCCCGCCTGGCTCAGGCTGGCTTGGTGCAAGCCGGGCGAGCCAGATGGCGGCGTCTTCTTCGCTGAGTTCGTCCACGGCATCTCGGAGCGCTTCCTTCGCGGTCATGCACACATGTTACAGCGAATGGTGGCCGCCGGTGAGGGAGGCGCCTATCGCGCGGCGGCGTCCCGCAGCAACGCAACGAAGCCCTCTTGCTCGAAGTGGCGGTCGGCGGTGAGCGCTTCGGTCATACGAAGTCGGCGCATGGTGACCATCGAAATACAGTCCACAAGGCTGTAGCCCTTGTCCGGGCGAGCCTCGAATAAGTCGAGGCCTTCGAGTAGTGTGCCGCGAGTCTGATGGATCACCCGCACGTTGGGATCGCTCAGGGTTTCGCGGACTATGGCCGCGGAATTGGTTCGAACATGAGCACCGTGGCCTGATACAAACCCGATGAACTCCACAAGCGCCTCGTCCGTGGTAATCAGCATCACGTCCGCCAGGGTGCCCCGGACTCGTCGTACCGGGAGAGCCCAAGGATCATGCAGGACCGCCAAAGCAACCCACCACTGGGTATCCGCAAAAAGAAGTCTCACTCCCGCTCGGGAAGGGGAGTGCCGTACAGCACAAGGTCGATGTGGTCTGATGGGGGGATCCTTCTGAGTTCCTCCTCGGGCACGTCAGCCATGATGCGGTCGATTACGTCCCAAATGTGTTCGCCTGGTCGCCGGCGTGCCGGAATCTTGGGTGCAAAAGAGTCGAGGTAAGCCTCCACCTCGTCCGGTGTCATTGGCTCGCGCGGGCTGTATCCGTTGGTCTCTTTCGGTACCATGCGACCATTCTACACGTTGCGAGAACGGGAGCCGTCGAGGAACGCGAACACTGCGTCACGCACGGCCTCCGATTGTTCGAGCATTGGGAGGTGGCCGCATTGAGGGATGAGGTGGAGCGACGAACCTGGGATGAGGGACGCGAGCTGGCGGCTGTTCTCGGGAGGGACCATGCCGTCGTCCTCGCCGCAGAGTACGAGCGTGGGGCAGGCGATGCCGCCGAGGCGGTCGTAACTGGACCAGCCGGCGAATGCCTCCTGCTGGCGCTGAACCGCAAAGCGGCGGGGCGGCGCTTCCAGGTCCACCGCAAGGCAGTAGGCGAAGGCTTCGGGGTCGCGTTCAGGCCATCCAGGAGACGCCATCGCTTCGTTCTGAGTGGCGAAGATCTGCTCACGCGTCATGTCGGGAGTGAAGTGCATGGCGCGGTTGACACGTTCCGTGGAGCCGACGCTGCCGGGCCCGCCATGCCGTGTGCCGCTAAGGATGAGCCGCTGCGTGCGCCCTGGCTGGGTCAGCGCGAACTCCTGCGCGAGCATCCCTCCTCGTGAGCGCCCGTAGACCACGGCTGACGCCAGGTCGGCGGCGTCCATCACGGCGAGCACGTCCTGTGTCTCGTCGGCAAGCGTGTAGGACTCGTCGCGCCGTTCGCTCTCACCCATGCCGCGGCAGTCGAAGAGGACCACGAACAGCCGTTCGGCGAGCAGCTCCGGCAGCCGCCCCCAATGGGCGATGCGATGGGAGAGCCCGAGGATCATGACGATCGGCGGACTCGCGCGATCGCCCTGCGTCTCCCAATGAATGTTCCAGCCACTCTGGTTCGTCTCGGGCATCATCAGCACCTCCGCCCGCGCATCCTACGCCATCGGCCGTAGAATCCTCTCTGTGCGCAGCCGCCTCTTCTTTATCGCCCCCGTGAGCCAGCGAGTGGGGGTGGCGCTCAGCCTGGTGTTCATCGTGGTCGTGATCGGGACGACGGGATACATGTTGCTGGCCAACATGTCGTTCCTCGACGCTCTCTACCAGACGGTCACGACGTTGAGTACGGTTGGCTTCCGCGAGTTGAAGCCGTTCGGCGCCGCGGAAAAGATCTTCACGATCGTCCTCATCCTAGTGGGCGTCGGGACAGTGCT
>JBKKBS010000367.1:0-9438 GCA_046713815.1 Tepidiformaceae bacterium | reverse complement strand
CTCCCGCGAGGTCCCGATCATGTCCGCCAGCTCCTGTTGGCTGTAGCCGGCCACTTCGCCATCGTGGGCTAGGCTCAGCAGCAGCCGCGCGACCCGCTCCGGGACGGGTGCGAACGCGAATTGCTCGAGCCGCTTCTCTGCCTCATGCAACCTGCCGGAGAGGAGGCGCACCATCTGCAACGCGACGCTCGGGTACTCCAGCATCACCTGCTCGATGTCGATGCGGCTCATGATGCAGACGACGCAGTCGTCCACGGCCTCCGCGAAGGAGTCGGTCATCGACTGGCCGATCGTCACCATTTCACCGAACACCGTGCCGGGACCCACGGTCGCCAACACGAGCTTCCGCCCATCCGCGGCGATGCGGTACAGCCGCACCTGACCGGCCTTGAGGATGAACAACGCCTCGCCGGTCTCCCCCGGCGCGTAGAGCAGTTGACCCCGCTTGCACGTCGCCATCGGCAGCCTGCCGGCGATCGCGCTCATCTCGTCCGCGGCCATGCCGCGAAAGAGGTCGTTCTCGCTCAACAGGCGGGCACGGAGCCGTTCGATCTCTTCGCGGCTGGTACCGACTCGCTTCAGGTTGGAGCGTCTAGGGAGCCGGACGAGGATCTTCATTGCCACCAGTCTAGCCCCTCGCCCCGACCAGGGTTTCGAGGCGTGCCGCAAGCTCCGTGCAGTCCGGAGTACCGAGCGCCACGACTGCGCCCTCGAACACCGTCGTCGGACCACCAACCACGCCCGGAGGCGGTATGACGCCATCGGTGCCTACGTCGATCACGACCAGATCAGCTAGCCGGCGGATCCGCTCGCAGTGGCGAAGCGTGCATTCCGCACGCCGGCAGGCGGAGCAACCGCGGGTGATGTACAGCTCGAGCACGGGCCTTTCGCTCATGCACTCAGTAGTGTCGCGTGCGAGCAGCGGCATCGGCGGTGACAGCGATCACTGACCCGCCGGTTCGGCCGCCCGTACGTTCGAACGATGAGAGCGCGGCAGGTGCTGTATCTTGCCCTCGCTACGGGCGTCCTCCCGGTGGCAGTTGCGTGTTCAGGGGAGAACCCCTCCAACCGGGTGGGAGGCGGCCGGACACCGGACGGGGCCGCCACGGCCACCGAGCCGTCGTCCCAGGTCCCCCAGGAGCGGCTCACGTCGGGCTGGCCTAACACTGACTTCAGCCGCCACACGGTCTAATTCGACGATATCATCCAGGGCTGCCCCGGTCGGGACTGCATCCCAGCGCTGGATGCCGAAGGCGCGACCAGCATCCCGTCGGCGCCCGGCGGGAAGGCCCGGTTCGCGGGTGTTGCCGAGGTTACCTACCCGGATCAGGTGCCAGTCGCCTATGTGAACCTGGACGGCATCGTGCGGGGCTACCCACTCCACATCCTGACCTGGCACGAGATCGTCAACGACCAGTTCGGCGACGTGCCAGTAGCGGTGACGTTCTGTCCGCTCTGTAACACCGCACTGGCTTTCGACCGGCGTGTAGTGGGCCAGGTGCTGGACTTCGGCGTGTCGGGCAACCTGCGGAACTCCGACCTCATCATGTGGGACCGCCAGACCGAGAGCTGGTGGCAGCAGGCGACGGGCGAAGGCATCGTGGGTGAGCTCGCGGGCACGGTGCTGAAGCCGATCCCGGTCGCGGTCATTTCGTACGGGGACTTCGTCCGCTCGTTTCCCTCGGGCAAGGTGCTCACGGAGGAGACGGGCTTCTCGCGGGACTACCGCGTCAACCCGTACAGGGGCTACGACACGCTGGGCTCGACCCCCTTCCTATTCAACGGGACCATCGACCGGAGGCTCGACGGCTTGGAGCGCGTGGTGGGACTCGGAGCCGGCGACGAGTCGCTGGCCATCCCATTCGCGGCGCTGAGTGAGCGCGGCGTGGCCAATGTGACGGTGGACGGCGAACGCTTCGTCGTCCTCTGGGCGCTGGGCACGGTCTCGGCGCTCGATGACGATGTCATCGCCACCAGCGAGGACGTCGGTGCGGCGGTGGCCTACGTGCCCAAGGTCGGAGGCCAGGAGCTTACCTTCAGGTGGATCGGGCCGGGCAGCTTCCGCGACGACGAGACCGGATCGACCTGGGACGTCACGGGGCTAGCGACGGCCGGCCCGCTGGCGGGTCAACGGATGGAGGTCGCGGTCCACACGGTGCATTTCTGGTTCGCTTGGGCGGCCTTCCACGCGGAGACGGAAATCTGGGAGCCCTGATCGGGCGCGACCCTTGCTACGAGTCGGAGGAACGTCCAAGGCCGGCGAGCGAGTTGCGTCGGCCTGACCAGCGTCCCCGGCGTAATCCCGCAGGTGAAGTCGCGACCAGCTCTTCCGCGGCCTCGAGCGCCGCGAGGATCGAGGAAGCGGTCAGCTCGCGGTGGGACGCCGACCATCGGGCCTCCCGATGACGCAGGATGAGCGCCTGCGGCGACTCGTGCTGTACCCCGGTGAGCCGCTCCACGTCCATCCCCAAGTCATGGCGGGCGTGGACGTTGATCCAGGCGACCCGTAGGCCGAGCCGAGACACCTCGGCGTGTGCCATGGTGCTGAGCCCGCAGTACGGGTCGTGGAGATAGAGCAGCACCGGTGCACGCTCCGACCTGGCGAACACCTGCTCGAGTTCGCCCGTCGTTGTCAACTCGTCGAACTGACTATCCATCTCCCGGGCTCCTCCCGCCGTCGAGCAGAGACTCGCGCACGCTCCAATCGTTTGCGCCCCCGTGCATTGCGCTCAGTGATCGCCGTCACCGCCCGGGGGTGGGAGCGACGCGTACCTTCGTGGAAGAGCCACGGGAGGGATGGCGATGAAGCGCATCGAACTGCTCTGGTTCGCGGCCTGCCCGAACCACCCCGGGGCACATGCTCTTGTCCAGGAGGTGGTCGCAGAGTTCGGCGTCCAGGCCGACATCCGCTCGATAGAAGTGGCCGACGACGCGATAGCCGAGCGCATTCGGTTCCTTGGCTCGCCGATGATACGGAGCGACAGTGTGGACATCGAGCCGGGGTTTGTGGACTGCGAGGACTGTACGCCTCGCTGCCGGGTCTACCCGACGTCGGCCGGCCTGCGAGGGTTGCCTGAGAGGTCGTGGCTGTGGGCGGCACTGGCGGACGCCGCCGGTCGCGGGAAGGCGGACTGAGGGGATGGCCGGGGACGAAGCTCAACCCGCCCGCCGCCGGGGCGCGGTCTGGCCTCGCCTCGCGCTCGGAGTGGGCGGGCTCGCAGTATTCGGGGTCGTCTTTGCCTTACTCGTAACGACCGGCGAGGGTGACGACCCCGGCGCCGGGGATGAAGCCAATGTGGCCCTGGGCGTCCTCGACCGGGCGCGTCCCGAGATCGGTTCGCCCGCGCCAGACTTCGCGCTGATCGACACACGGGACGGGACGACTGTCCGCCGACTTTCCGATTATCGCGGCAAGACCGTCGTGCTCAACTGGTTCGCGAGCTGGTGTGGCCCGTGCGCGGCGGAAATCCCGGACTTCCAGGACGCGTATGCAGCGCTCGACGGGGAGGTCGTGATCCTCGCCGTGAACCTCCAGGAATCCCGCGAGACGGCTTCGAGCATGCTCGAAGGGCTGGGCGCGACGTTCCCCTCGGTGCTCGATACGGACGGAGCGGTGGCGCAGCATTACCGGCTGCTCGGGATGCCGACGACCTTCTTCATCGACAAGGGGGGGATCGTGCGGATGTCCGGCAGCGGCCGGATCACCGCCGAGACGTTAAAGGACGAGCTGGCGAAGCTGGGGCATGACTACTAAGGGGCGGAATCCCGACGTATACCACCGCACGGCCGGGAGCCGCAAAGAGAGTCTACCTGCAACGCGCCCTGCCGAGGATTGTCCGCGTCATGCATCCGGTCCGACAGGATCCTCCTATCCGCAGGGCGCGACAAACGACGAGCGGCGTCGGTCAGCCGCCGGGGATGAGGTTATGCACGGGCTCGATCATCGGTTGACCGGGACTCGCTCCAACCTCGCCGAGGATAGGCATCAACGTCTGGCCGAACGCGTCGAAGTTCTCCTGCGGGTCGAAAACGTCGAATACCTGGAGGCCATCCTCGCTGCCGAAGCAAACGTGATAGAGACCCCCCACGGGGGCTGCCGGCCCAGGCGTCATCGAGCCGCTGGATGATGTCGTCGGACAGGTCCTTCGTCATCGTTTCGGGGCGGAGGTAAACGCCGATTGCCATCGGTGACCTCCTGGATAAATCGGGGAAGCTTGCGTGTGCTGTTGTTAACCGCGCAAGCTCCGCACCCCCCAACATCTTCCTCCTCAAAGCGGCGGATGAGTTCGGGGAGTGGGTTCGACGTGCTCGGCCCTTCGGCTGCGCGATCCTGCTCGCGCAGCCGAAGATCACCGTGTGAGACTTGTGACGAGCGACCGGTGGGCAGGATTACTGTGCGCGGCGGCCGCGGCCTCGATCGTGGCCGCACTGGCGCTTGCCGGTCCCCATCCTCGTGAATCGATGGGAGTGCCGCCCGACTGGCTCCTCGGAGCAACGGCCGTGCTGGCGGGGCTGTTCGCCACGGCGATCGCGGTAATCGCCTGGCAGGCGGGTGAGTGGTCGCCCGCTTTCGTTGCTCTCGGCTGCATCTGGATGGCGCAAGCCGCAATCACCCGCGGCCTGCAATCCACCGGCCTCCTGCCTGATTCCGCGGGAGCGCTTGAAGCTGTCAACGCTGCAGGGATGCTTGCCGGTGGTGTCTGGTTCGCGGTCGGCGCCCGCCCCCGATGGCCAGCCAGCCCGGGGAGTGCCATGCACGTCCGCCTCCTCTTGGCCGGCGGAGCGTTCCTTGGCACAGTCGTAACGGCGGCCGCTGCGCTCACCCCGAAACTGTGGAACGCGGAAGCCGTGGTCGCATTCGTGAGCGCCTCGGCCGTTGCTGGTTACCTGCTGGCGGCGTTCGCATTTGCCGCCGCCTTCCGGTTCCTGCGGCTCCCCTCCCAACTCTCGATGGCTGCTGGGACAGCTGGCCTGGCGGCCGTCACCGTGATCTCAGCCCAGGCCGTCGTGCCGTTGTCCGCCACTAGCATCGAAGTTCTCGTGGTTTGCGCCTCGGCGCTCCCTCCTATCGCATTCGTGCTGGAGCAGCGTGCGCGGCCTGGCCTTCGGACGATGGTCCTGTCGCTGTTCGTGAGCGGGGCGGTGGAGCACCTGCAACGCGGTCACCCGCGGGCCGTGCTGGGATTACTGGAAGAGGTAGCCGGTTACGACGAGCAGCTGGCCGGTCACCTGGATCGGGTTGCGACGCTCGCTGCTCGCATTGGGCAGGAGTTCGGCATGGGACCGGCGGATCTGCGGAATGTGGCTCACGCCGCGCAGCTCCATGACGTCGGGAAGATCGTGATCCCACGAGACATCCTGCACTCGCCGGGCATGCTCTCCGGCCACGAGTGGGAGGTCATGAAATCGCACGCCGCCGAGGGTGAGCGGATCGTCGCCCGGATCGCGCCGGCGGCGAGGGCGTCGCGAGCTGTTGGAGAGCACCACGAGCGCTGGGACGGCGCCGGCTATCCCCGGCGAATCTCGGGCGAGGCGATCTCTCTCGCGGGTCGGGTCGTCGCCGTTGCGGACGTCTGGGACGCGCTCTGCAGCTCCCGATCCTACAAAGTAGCGTGGTCGCACTCCGAAGCGCTCGCCGAGATCCGGCGCGGCTCCGGCACGCACTTCGACCCGGCCGTGGTCGAGGCGCTCGAGCGCGTCATTTCACCCGCGTCCAGGCAAAGGGCGGCTGCGTAAGGTCCCCTTTTTCCTCCCCAGAGCGGGCGCAGAGGACATGCAGTCACCGCGGAGCGGCGAGCCGTATCAGGAACGTTCCGGCATCAGGCCACCGTGATCGCGATCACCGTCCGGGTCTCGACGACTCCGCTAGGGTGCCTTCTAGCACCGCTTTTGGAGGGCACCAACATGGATACTCGACGAATGGACCGGCGCCGATTCATCGCACTGACCGCCGGAGGGCTCTCTGCGATGGCCATCGCCGGTTGTGGCGACGACGACGACGATGGGGCGGCCGGTTCTTCCCCCGCCGCGGCCGCGTCGGCCACCAGGAGCGCATCTGCGGCGGCGAGCCCAAGTGCGAAAGGCACCGTCCTTGTCGGCGACGTGCTGGCCCATTCGCTCAGCGACAGCCGCTGGAAGGGCGAGTTCGGCTTCGTGACCTTCAAGCTGCACGCCGGCGTCGTCGATGGGCAGCCGGCGTACTTCATCCGCACTGACGCGTCCGATGAGGCTTTCGCAAAGAGCGAGAAGCTGGTCTTTGTCTCGCTGATGGCGAAAGCCGCAAGCGCCGGCAAAGGCATCGCTGACCTGTTTGTCTTCACGAACGGACAGCCGAATCAACCCGCAGTGCTGGCCACGGCCCCGCACAAGTCCGACTACACTCCCGCATTCCGACTTAACCGCGTGACTTTCACCGGTCAGCCCGAGGGGCTGGATTCGGCTGCGGCTGTCCTGGCCGCGTCGAATGGGGGAAGGGTGAAGGTCGAGCGCACCAACATCGTGGTCAACTATCCCGTCGTGAAGTGGCCCGGCGGCGAGCTTCCGGTGGACAACGAGAAGACGGCTTACCTCGGTAGCGGGCAACTGATTGAGCCCGTCGACGTGGCAGGTGGGAAGGTGACTTTCAAACTTCATGCCTGCTACCCGGCCTCGCGCTACATCGTGACCGATGTGTCGCTTCCGCCCATGGCCGACGGCATGAAGATCGCGCCGGCGCCTGGCGCGGCCGCCCTCAGCGAGGCGGGCGCAACGGCCAAGATCCTGGTCTTCGAAAATGGCGTGAAGGGTAGTGGGCCTATGGGGTTCCAAAAGAGCGTGATGGATTCGGTCGCGGGTGATGCTAAATGGAGCCCCTACTGGGA
The DNA here is from genome assembly GCA_046713815.1 of Tepidiformaceae bacterium. GTDB lineage: Bacteria > Chloroflexota > Dehalococcoidia > Tepidiformales > Tepidiformaceae > JBBDMZ01. Next base: position 2,578 of record JBKKBS010000367.1, on the reverse strand, counting down.
TCACTTTACGTTCACGTGGAACGACGAGAGCAAGGCCACGGTGGTGAAGTCCGAGAGTTCCGTGCTCCAGGCGGAGTCTGGGGGCGGTCTCAAACGGTTCCCTGGAACGCCGGACACCAAGGGCACCTTGTTCATGGTGAACTGTCCCGTACCTGTCCTCGCAGCCATCGCCTGACCCGGGCGGTCACGAGCGCCAGCGGGCGGGCGAAAGGGCCGTCGCGCGACGACCCTTTGCCATCACGCCGACCGCCGCCCTCTATCGCGCCACGATCCTCCCCTTTCATCTGGCTGGGGTGGACATCGCACACGAACGTGTAATCGCTCGGCTGGTCGAGCGTGAATGTCAGCTTGCGCGAGCCCCCGTCGGCTTCGGTGAAGATAGCCGTCTTCGCGTCGAAACCGCCGGGCCCTGATACGTGAAAGTTGTGCGGAGTCGCGCAGTCGTCGTTCACGAAGTTGACCGTGACCTTTTGGCGGGGCGGGCACCTCGAGCGTACTCCTGTCGAAGGCGATGTTCTTCGCGGTCATCTGTGCGAGCATGTTGACCATCATCCCGAGGAAGCGTTGCTGCGCGCCGAAGCCGGACTGGGTGTCCCGAAGTGGCTCTGGTCGTGGAAGTTCCGGGTCCACTGGCTCTCCTCCAGCATCAGCTGCGCTTGGCCTTCGACACCCAAAACCTCTTCGAAGGCGGAGGGGTTGAGGCGGAGGTCGCTGAAGTCGGTCGGCGGGAGCTGTGTCATGTTTGTCGTCAGGGCGGTGGCCAGGACGACGACGCCCAGGGCCGCGACCACGGCTGCGCCGGTCGCCCACGAGCGCCACGCCGTCGCGAGCTTGCGCCGCCTCGGGACCAGACGGACGCCCCTCGACCGGTACTGACTCATCGTGCGTCTTGCCATCTTGCTTCCCCCGTTTCTACTTCAGGATTCGCTCAGTCGAACCGGCAGGGCGGCTGCGGGTCAGTGATCGGGATCGCTGAACGCGAGACTCATGGGCTGCGAGACTGCCTGCAGAACGTCATCAGGAGGCGGTATGAGCGTTTCGGAGGCGGCGGTTGGCAGGCGTCGGGATGCACGCGTTCTCGTCTACGGCGGGCTGGCGTTACTCGTCGCGATCCCGGCGGCGCTCTTCGTGCTGCTCGGCGTGGATGCGGCACGCTTCCGGCTGGAGGGTGCGGGCGGCCCTCTGATCGCGTTTTCAGCCGGAGTCCTCTCTTTCCTGAGCCCGTGCGTACTGCCGCTCGTACCGATCTACATCACGCACCTGGCTGGCACCGGCGCTGCGGGCGGAGCGGAGCTGCAGGAGCGGCGCAGGACTTTCAGCCATGCAGTGGCGTTCATCCTGGGACTGACGGCCGTCTTCATGACGCTTGGCGCCAGCGCCGGACTCGCCGGGTTCTTCGTGCCGGACCACCTGCGCGACCTCGAGCAGGGCGCGGGCGCTTTGATGATTTTTCTCGGGGCGCTCCTCGTACCGATCAACGGGCGCCTCTCGGCGGGTCGCTCGGCGGCTCTATTGCTCACCCTGGCCGCCATCGTGCTCGTCCTCAGCGGGCTGGCGAACCTCTCCGATTCGCCGGTGCGGCTGGGACTCCTCCTGGCAGCCTTCGCGCTGCTCTGGGCGCGAGCCTCGGGCTATCTCGAGCTAAACGTCTTCGCGAGGACGCTGCAGTTCAACGCGGGCGCGAACCACTCGATCGGATACGGGCGCTCCGCCCTCGTCGGCGGGGCGTTTGCCACCGGCTGGACGCCCTGCGTAGGGCCGATCCTTGGCGGCATTCTCACGCTGGCGGCCACTTCCGGCGGGGCCTGGACTGGCGCCTACCTCCTACTGTTCTACTCAGCCGGTTTCAGCATTCCCTTTTTGATCACCGGGCTCGCAGTCGCCGACGTTGCCCGCGTCATGAGGCGCGTGCAGAGGCACTTCGTGGTCCTCGAACTCGCAAGCGCGGTGATGATGATCGGGCTCGGGACCCTGCTGCTCACGGGCCGCCTGACGGCCCTAAACGGGTACTTCTCGTTTGCCGACTTCAACCAGGGCCTCTAGCATCGAGGCTTGGTGATGGCTGTCACGGAGCCTCGCCGACTGGGCGACCTACCATGAAGCGAAACTGCCGGGAGGCACCCGTTTGACTGAGCCTGTCACCACCGCCCCGGCTCGGGGCACAAGACTCCGACTACGTCTTCTACGAGCTGACCCGCAGCATCTGCCCGGAGTGCCGGAGAGTCATCGACGCGCACATCGTCCTGCGCGACAACAAGGTCTACATACGCAAGCGCTGCCCGGAGCACGGCCGGTTCGAGGCGCTCGTGTATGGCGACGCGGCGGCGTACACGTCCGCCACAAAGTTCAACAAGCCGGGCACGATCCCCCTCGCCTTCTCCACCGACACTGCCCCCATGACTGCGGGCTCTGCCCCGACCACCAGCAGCACGCGTGTGTGGGCATCATCGAGGTGAACAGCGCCTGCAACATCGGCTGTCCCCTCTGCTTCGCCGACGCCGGAGCAGGTTTCAACCTCACGCTCGAAGATGTCGAAGGGACAAATGTTCACGTACGAGTGCGCGGACCAGCGTGCTGT